>CALWJF010000020.1 GCA_944380935.1 uncultured Clostridia bacterium | reverse complement strand
TGTAATGCGTTTAAAAATAGATCCAGGCGTAAACGTAGAAGAAATACAGCGGTTTACATAGGCACCGGTATAATCTGGATTCGTATCCAAATCTTGCGGCATATTGTCCGGATCAAAAGAAGGTGTGCTGACCATACAAAGGATTTCTCCGGTCAGATAGTTATAGACCAGGACGCACCCTCGACGCCCGTTGAGCGCGGAATAGGCATCGGCACACAGCTGTGCATCCAAAGTCAGCGCAAGTGACGTGCCAGTTCCGGAAAGCGTATAAATTCCATTAATCCAGTCATACCCGGAAAGAATGGAAGCGTATTTGCGTGCGACGCTGGTTCCAATATTACCATTGCGGTCTCCGGTAATATGCAGCGTTGCGGTACGAATCAACGCGTCGGAATTATAGACCTTTCCATCGGCAGTATTTTGCAGAAGAACGATACCATTTCGATCCACGATTTGTCCTCGCGTAAGCTTTCCGCCGATGTAAACCGAACGGTTTGCACTGAAAGAAGCCCAGGTTGCACCATCTCGAATATAGGAGGTGACATAGAAAATGATACCACCTGTTAGCGCAAGAACTAAAACAAGGGCAATCAATGTTCGATTTTTAACTTTGTTCATCGAATTCCGCCTCCTTGCTCCGGTCAAGCTTTACGACAAAACTGGCATTTTGGCGCGTATCGTTCGCTTTAAGAAATGCTAGAAGTCCCCAACAGGCAATCATGCTGGAACCGCCTGTAGAAACAAATGGGAAGGTTACACCAGTCAAAGGCAGGATATCTACGCAACCAAATACATTAAGCATCATCTGAAAAACCAACATAGATGCTGCTGCACAGGCGACAATAACGTAATAAGAAGAACGGCCAATTGCGGAACTTTTGAGCGTAAAGATGACCAAAACGCCGACCGCAACAATTGCACATAGTGCAATAATCAATCCCAGTTCTTCACAAAGGATTCCAAAAACCAAGTCGGTACTCGCTGCTCCAATATTTTGTAACCAGCCCTCGCCGGCACCCAATCCAAATAACCCGCCGCTGGCTGCAGCGGACATTGTGCGGGTCTGTTGATAGCCTGTACTTTGGGCATATTCCCAGACATGCCGCCACGCAGCAAATCGATTGGCAATATAGGGTTTTGCCTGGATAACCAGAAATGCACCAAAAACGGCACCCGAGCAAATCAGTACGACGGAAGCAAGATCTCCGGAGCGAAGGAAAGCGATTACGATAAATGTAACGAAGAAAATCAAGGCAGTACCATAGTCGCCCTGTAACGCCAGAGCAATCACACAGGCACCGGCCAAGGCGACAAAGCCAATCAGATTGCGCCTTGTATAGAGTCGTTCTAATGACGCGGCTCCGGAAAAGATAAATAAAACTTTCGCAAATTCAGAAAGTTGTACGGTAATTCCACCAAAATTAATCCAGTTTTTTGCCCCATAACGTTCTTCACCAAGTAAGAGCGTTAAGAATAGCATTGCCAATGTGCCAATGGCGGCAGGCCAACGTAATTTTTCTATTCGTTCAAAATCCCGCAGGATCCAACCCAATATTAAAAATATGCCAACACCCATTGCCAGCGCAAAAAATTGTTTTAACAGACCGGATGGATAAGCGGAAGCGGATACAATCAGCCCCAGTGTCGATAGAAAAAATCCAATAAGATCAATTTCAAAGCCATGACGCCGTATTGCCCGAAATGTAAAATACCAGACCCACATAACGACCATTAAAACGATGAAAACAAATGGAAGTGCCCAGGAAAAAGATTCATGCTTGGAAATGATGAGCTGAATCAGTGAAAAAATTTGAAATTCACTGAGCCAAACCAGAATCAATATCGGACTTACCCAAATGCTTTGACGGGTACGTTTAAGCTTATTTTCAGTTTTTTCTTTAGTACCTGCTGGAAGTAAAACCAATTCCTGTCCGCCGACACAAATCAAATCGCCATATTTTACCGGCGTAGGGACAGAAATTTTATTTCCATTGACAAAAGTACCGGTTTTAGAATTTAAGTCGCTTACGTGCCAGTTACCCTCGCTGTCTCGTGCCAGGACAGCATGATTGCGGGAGACGGTGGGGAGATTCACTACAATATCACTCTGTTTGGCGCGGCCGATGGTGTTTTCCCAGTGACCAATATCAAAGCGTTCGCTACCCACGCATAAATATGCCCAAAGCTCACGGTCAACTTTTCCTTTCAGCAGCGAAACAGCGCAGCTAACGACGATGAATACAGCTAAAATACACAGTGCATAACGTATAAAACAGGTAATGAATCCAAAAACTTCAGGATATGCGGCAATTGCTTCCGCGATATTGGTGCGGATGGGATCGACAGAGGGCAAAAAATCAAACATCGATAGTACTCCCTCCTTTCCTACGATATTAGATTTGTGCTATTGTTTTCTGTTCTGAAGGATTGTCCAGTGCAGCAAATTGCGCAATCAGATTTTTTGCAGCTTCAAGCGGATTTTCCCCAGTACGCAATTTCAGACACAAATAGGGGACAGTTCCGGCGTTGAGACTGAGACAATTTCGATAACTGCGGACAGAACAGATTTTTGCCAATTTTTCCACGTTTGGATCGTTAAATTTGAAGAGAAGTTCACTTCTTTTTTGTGTGATTTCAAAGATTTGTTGTGCCTGCGCAGCAGAACGCAGCAGCGCAATGGAGATCAGATTGGAAACCGGTTTCGGGGGTTCTCCAAAACGGTCGATCAGTTCATCCAGCATATCTGAAGCATCCTCGTCATCCTGGATCATGGCAATTCGTCGGTAAATATCCATGCGTTCACCCGGATCATGAATATAGCTTTCGTCAATACCTGCAGAAATAGATAGGTCAGCAGAGGTCTCGCATTTTTTGTGTGGCTTTTCTCCACGCTCTTCCAAAACGGCTTCTTCTAAAAGCTGCAGGTACATATCATACCCTACACTCATCATGTGACCGGACTGTTCCGCACCTAAAATATTTCCGGCGCCGCGGATTTCCAAGTCACGCATGGCAATTTTAAAGCCGGCGCCGAATCCGGCAAATTCCCGCAACGCAGAAAGACGTTTGGTGCTGATTTCCGATAAGACCTTTCCGCGTTTATAGGTCATATAAGCATAGGCATGGCGCGTGGAACGGCCGACACGACCGCGGATCTGATGAAGCTGTGCGAGGCCGAGCCTGTCGGCGTCTTCTATAATAATGGTGTTGACGTTTGGTATGTCAATGCCGGATTCAATAATGGTTGTGCAGACCAATACGTCAATTTCCCCTTCGCTCATTGCCCGCATCAGTTCCCCAAGGACATCTTCACCCATTTGCCCATGTGCAACCTCAATGCGCAATTCGGGAAGCATCATGCGCAAACGTGCAGCCACGAGATCTATTGTTTCCACGCGGTTGTGCATGTAATAGACTTGCCCCCCGCGTCCGACTTCACGCAGGATTGCGTCGCGGATAATCCCCGGTTCCTGCTCCAATACGTAAGTCTGAACCGGCTGCCTGTCAAGTGGTGCTTCTTCCAGTGTGCTCATGTCCCGTACACCCGATAAGGCCATATTCAATGTGCGGGGAATTGGAGTGGCCGTCATGGTTAGGGTATCAACCCCTTTGGCCAATTCCCGGAGACGTTCTTTCTGTGAGACCCCGAACCGCTGCTCTTCATCGATAATCAGCAATCCCAGGTCTTTGAATGCCATATCTTTGGAAAGCAGTTTGTGAGTTCCAACGATCATGTCAATCGAACCGGCGCGAAGCCGGGCGATAATTTCGCGCGTCTGATTCGCATTTTGAAAACGGGAAAGCATCGCTGCTTTTACGGGAAAATCGGAAAAACGGCGTAGAATGGTTAAATAGTGCTGACGGGCTAGTACAGTGGTCGGCACAAGCATTGCAACCTGACGTCCCGCAAGGATACATTTCATTGCCGCACGAAGTGCCACCTCGGTTTTTCCGAATCCGACATCTCCGCAAAGCAGTTGGTCCATCGGATAGGGTTTTTCCATATCCTTTTTGATTTCCTGTGCACAACGCAGCTGATCTTCCGTTTCTTCATATTCAAATGCATTTTCAAATTGATGTTGCCATTCGTCGTCTGGAGGGAATGCATATCCGGGAAGCCGGGTCCGTTCTGCATATAGGGCAATTAGCCGTTTGGCCATATCCTTTGCAGCTGCTTTTGCGCGGGATTTAGATTTTTGCCATTCAGTACCGGATAACTTGTTCAATTTAACCGGCGTATCTTCACCTGACGCGCCGATGTATTTGCTGACCATATCCAACTGTGTTGCCGGGACATAGAGTACATCCGTACCGGAATATGTGATTTTGATGTAATCGCGTGTAACATGGTCAACTTTGATCTTTTCAATACCAGAGAATCGGCCAATTCCATGTAAATCATGGACAACCAAGTCGCCAGGACGCAAATCTGAGTAGGACTGTATTTTTGTACGTGGGTCCTTTTTTTTCGAGACTTTTTGACGCTTGCGCCGAACGATTAACTGATTTTCGCTGATTAAAACCAGTTTGATCGAAGGATATTCAAATCCAGCAGACAAGCGACCGCAGGCGATGGTAATGGTCCCCGGCAGAGGAGGGGAGAGTAGATTGGAATCGGTCGTTGACTTTAAGCTGTTGCGGGTAAGAATTCCTTCTACCGTTTGCGCACGTTGTTCGTCAGCAACGAGGAAATATATTTGATAATTTTGCGCCAGATAATGATGCAGATCAGATACGGCAGTATCAAGGTTGCCGTTATAAGCGGGAAGCTGCTTTGCTGTAAGGGATAAAATATCGTCCGGTGGAGGATTCAAAGTAGAACTAATGAAATTTTCCAAAAGGATACAGGAATGCAGACGCTCAAAATGATTAAAATCCTCATATTTTGCACAATATTCGGTTTGAGCGGGAGAGAGGATTCCCTCTTCCAGCAGCGTTTTAATATCTTCATTCAGTTTCCAGATATAATTCTTATAGTGCTCTTCAACGCGCCCTGATTCAATACAAAATACGATTGTATCAGAAGGAAAATAATCTGCTGCAGTTGCCATTGGATAAATCAATGGAATATAGCGGTCACAGCCAGGGAAAATCCCTTCTTCCTGTAAACGTGAAGCATCTCGAGAGAGCGTTTCCATCAACGCACGGGCGTTTTTTCGTCGGGAATTGCTCTGCGCCAGTGCTTCAAGTTGCTTTGTAAGCTCTGCAATTCCGCCTGCGGCAGAAGCAGGTATGGTTTCGCAGGCGGGAAGTATCCGCGCAACTGTAATATCATCAATTCGGCGTTGGCTAACGACATCAAAAAAACCCATAGAATCAACTTCTTCGTCGAAAAAGTCAATTCGAACAGGCGTATTATAAGCAGGAGAAAAAATATCGAGGATTTCCCCGCGTATCGAAAATTGACCGCAGCCCTCCACACGTTGAGTTCGGCTGTAACCGGCCCCCAGAATGCGTTGGATTAATTCATCTCGCCGATAGCTTTTCCCGATTTCGATGCTAAAACAGTTTCCAGTCAGCATTTCCGGAGGCATGGTACGTTGCAAAAGCGCGTCAACAGAGGCTACACAGATCCCGGCGCCACGCACAATTTCATCCAATGCACGCAGCCGAGCAGTTTCCCATTCCCGAGAAGCTGTATCGACACTGCGGAAATTAAATTCACGGGCTGGCAAAAAGATAGCCTGT
>CALWJF010000019.1 GCA_944380935.1 uncultured Clostridia bacterium | reverse complement strand
GGGGGGCAGGTCGCCATTATAGAGCATGCACGGAAGTCTTTGCTGAAAGTGGGGATTTCCGGGAAAGGCCGCTGTAATTTGACTAATAATACAGATGTTGCCGGGCTTGTAAAAAATACGCCGCAAGGTGGAAAATTTCTTTATGGTGCATTTTCCCGTTTTAATGCACAGGATGTGATGGCATTTTTTGAAGCACGGAATGTACCGCTCAAGACGGAGCGTGGCGCGCGTGTATTTCCTGCATCTGACCGTGCATTTGATATTGTTGATGCACTACGTGCTTATGCTTCCGGGGCACGCATGATTTTTGCGCAGGCCCAGTGCATTGCTGTTAAAGACGGACAGGTAGTCGGCGTACAGACTGACCACGGATTGATTCCGGCAGATGCAGTGATTTTGGCTTCCGGAGGAAAATCGTATCCTGCAACAGGATCGGATGGTTCCGGTTATACCTTGGCAGAGCAGCTTGGCCACCAGATTATTACGCCGGAGCCTTCTCTTGTAGCATTGGATGCCGAGCGCACGGTGTGTGCGCCTTTGGCTGGACTGGGGCTGAAAAATGTAGAGCTACAGCTTGTGCAGGATGAAAAAATTATTTTTCGTGAAATGGGAGAGCTTCTATTCACACATGCCGGGATTTCAGGACCGATTGTGCTTTCTGCAAGCGTACACCTGCGCGGCGCAGAGATGAATTCAGTACAAGCCAGATTGGATTTGAAGCCGGCCTTGGATTCGAAGCAGCTGGATGCTAGAATTTTAAGGGAGATCGCAGCAGCCCCCAATATTCAGTTTTCAAATTTTGTACCGAAAATTCTTCCGAAATCTATGACGGGCGCAATATGTGATGCTACGGGGATTGCTGCAGGAGAGAAATTAAATACGCTTACCAAAGAAAAACGGCATATGTTGGTCCGGATCGTAAAGGCATTCCACGTTGGACAGGTATCCAAACGTGGATTTGATGAGGCGGTTGTAACGGCCGGCGGGGTTTCTATAAAACAGGTAGATCCAAAGACTATGAAGTCCAAATTAATTGACGGGCTGTATTTTGCAGGAGAGATCTTGGATGTGGACGCATATACAGGAGGCTTTAATCTTCAGATTGCTTGGTCTACGGGACGTGCTGCTGCGGAAGGTGTATGCGGCATGGTACGAAACCGAAAGGAGAAAATATGATTATTAATATTGCGATTGATGGACCGTCCGGTTCAGGAAAATCAACAATGGCAAAACGGATTTCCCGCGAACTCGGATATCATTATATAGATACGGGGGCTTTATATCGTGCAATTGCCCTGTTTGTAAAGCGTGCAGGGATTGACCCAGGCGATGAAGACGCGGTTTCTGCGGGAATCGCTCAAATTAACATAGGATTTCGTTTTTCGGATCGTATACAGCATACCTATCTGAATGAAGAAGATGTTTCGGAACAAATTCGTTCTCCGGAGATTTCAGAATATGCATCACGCGTAAGCATGCTGCGTTGCGTGAGAACACGCCTGCTGGGTATACAGCGGGATTTTGCTATGCAGCATAATCTGATTATGGATGGACGGGATATTGGTACGACTGTATTGCCGGATGCCCAGATAAAAATTTATTTAACTGCGGATGTGAAGGATCGAGCAACTCGACGCTACGAAGAATTATTGGCGCGCGGAGAAAAGGTAGATTATGAAACGGTGCTTTCGGATATGGTGGCGCGGGATACGCAGGATATGACGCGCAAATTGTCTCCGCTGCGCCGAGCGGAAGATGCTGTGCTGGTAGAAACGACGGGACTGTCGTTAGAAGCCGGATATCAAAAAGTAAAATCTGTGATCCTTTCTCTTTTGGAAACGTTATGAAACAACTCGTTGTAGCAAAATCAGCTGGTTTCTGCTTTGGTGTTAACCGAGCAGTGGAATTGGCGTTTGCAGCGCTGGAAAATCATGCGCCTGTTTATCTGTTGGGGCACTTTATTCATAATGCACAGGTTATTGAACGCCTGTTATCTGGGGGCGCAATTTGCGTGGATGCAGCAGGGCAGATTCCTGCAGGCAGTTATGCCATAATCCGTGCGCATGGAGAAGGTCGAGCGGTACATGAAAAACTTGCAAAGGCCGGCGTAGAACGAATCGATACAACCTGCCCATTTGTACGAAAAATCCATGATATTGTTGCGCAGGAATCCGCACAGGGTAGGCAGATTTTTATTTTTGGCGACCCGAATCATGCAGAAGTAAAGGGAATTTCCGGATGGTGTTCGGGTGCCAGAGTTTTTGCAGATATAGAAGATTTGGCAAATTTTGCCATGCAGTTTCCACAAGACTGTCAAAAAGCGTCAATATTTGTCGCACAGACGACTTCGAACCGTACAAAATGGGAAAAATTCGTGAATTCCGCAAAAAAACTATGTACAAACGTCAAATTCTTTGATACAATATGTAATGCGACCAATGAGCGGCAGTTGGAATGTGCCAGAATTGCTCAAGTGTCGCAAGTCATGCTGGTAATCGGCGATCAGCACAGTTCAAATACGGCAAAGCTCGTAGAGGTGGCGTGTTCGTCGTGTCCGAGCGTGTACCGTATCGATACGGTGGACGATCTTCGGAAAGAATGGTTTGAAAACGCGGAAATTGTGGGAGTTACCGCGGGAGCATCGACACCAGCATGGATTATTAAGGAGGTAGTAAACAAGATGAGCGAAGAACTGGAAAACAAGGTTGGGGAAATCGAAGAAGAATCCTTTGAGCAGATGCTCGAAAATTCAATCAAGACCTTATATACGGGTGATAAGGTAAAAGGAATTGTAACATCGATCAACTCCGGTGAGATTAATGTAGATCTCGGCGTAAAGCAAGCAGGATATATTCCAGTAGATGAACTGAGTGATGATCCGGATTTTGTAGTTTCTGACATGATTAAAGTCGGAGATGAAATTGAAGCGTTTGTCATGCGTGTTAATGACGCGGAAGGTACGGTTAAGCTTTCCAAAAAGCGTCTTGATTCGATAAAGGGTTGGGATTCTATTGAACAGGCTCGAGAAGACCGTACAACAGTTCAAGGGACTGTGATTGAGGAGAATAAGGGTGGTATTGTCGTGAATGTTGGCGGTGTCCATGTTTTTGTGCCGGCTTCGCAGACAGGACTGCCGAAAGATGCTCCAATGAGTCAGCTTTTAAAGCAAAAGGTATGTCTTCGCATTACCGAGGTTAACCGTGCGCGTCATCGTGTTGTTGGTTCCATCCGTGTGGTTCAGCAGGAAGAGCGTCGTGCAAAAGCAGAAGAATTATGGAATACCATTGAGGAAAACAAAGAATATGAAGGCGTTGTCAAGAGTCTGACTAGCTATGGAGCGTTTGTGGATATCGGTGGTGTAGACGGAATGATTCATATCAGTGAGCTTTCCTGGTCAAGAGTCCGGCACCCTTCTGACGTGTTAAATCCTGGCGATAAGGTTCGTGTTTATGTAATTTCTTTGGATAAGGAAAAACGTAAGATTTCGCTTGGCTATCGCCGTATGGAAGACAAGCCATGGATAAAATTTGTTTCCAATTATGGTATTGGAGACATTGTCCCGGTTAAAGTGCTGAAATTCATGCCTTTTGGCGCATTTGCCGAGATTATTCCTGGCGTAGATGGTTTGATCCATATTTCCCAGATTGCCAATCAGCGGATTGGAAAGCCGGAAGATGTACTTACGGAAGGCGAAGAAGTTCGTGTAAAAATTACAGATATTGATACAGAACGTCAAAAGGTATCGCTGTCTATCCGTGCTGCTTTAGCAGAGCAGGAAGAAGCAGAGCGCGTGATGGCAGATGAGCCGCAGAGCGAAACTGTATATGTGTCAGATGACAACGAATAAAAAATTTTAAAATGAATGAAAACGAGCGTCTGATTGAAGTTTGAAGTGCCCCCAAAAAGTTAGACAATATTTTTGAAGAAATAATTCAAGCAACCGAAAGGGCTTGTTGTCTGTGAAGAGCAGGCGGCAGGCCCTTTAGCTTTGCCTTGATTCTGCGGTTATTGTAGT
>CALWJF010000018.1 GCA_944380935.1 uncultured Clostridia bacterium | reverse complement strand
GGCTTTGACGGATGCTTCAAAACCGCGCAGATAGATTTCACGCAGGGCGCGCTCTGAAACGAGGGTATTTACACGCTGACGGTTGGTTTCCTGATTGTTGACGGCAAAATGTTTGGCGCAGGCGCCGACTCCAGCGGATTGCACGCCTTGAATAAAAGCGGCGGCCATTGCACCGACAAGATAGGGATCTTCAGAATAGCATTCATAACCGCGTCCGCACAGGGGATCGCGCTGAATATCTACGTTCGGTCCCAGGATAACATCGACGCCGTACATCGCCATTTCCTTTGCAACATAGGCGCCGCAGGTATAAACCAATTGCGGGTTCCAGGTCGAGCCCAGGACAACGCCGGAGGGAAAAGTGGTTGGATCTTTTCCATTGGGCATCATTTCTACCAGGGCTTTGGAGAGCTGATATTTTATGCTTCCGTTATCGCCGCTATGATAGATTTCATTATAGTTGCGTAAAACAGCTTCTTCAATATTTTCATTCAATTCATCTTGAATTTCCGGATTCAAAATGCTGGTTTTGGGGATTTCTCTGGTAATTCTTTGCAGTTTATCCAAATATACCTGCAGATAGCTAATGCCGGTTGCACCGTCCGCAATGCATAAGGCGGGGAGATTCAGTTCGGGAATGGGTTTGGTTGTAATGGAAGTTTCGGTTGCCTGCAAATCAATTTTTTGTTCCAGCGACATGCTTTGAACCAAATTGTGAAGATCACAGTCTTTTGTATCCTTCATTTATAAAGTCCCCTTTCCAAATTTGTAAACTGATTTTACTATAATTAATACATTTTTACAAGCATTTTCAGCAAACACGCTTTTGCGCATTTTGGAGATCAAGAAAAAAGTGGTCAGGAAGAGCGAACAATATGGGCATTTTTTAGTTCTTCCCAGCAAAGTAATGCGCAGCGGGGCAGCAAAGCGGCATTTCTGCAGACAATGGCAATTTCACTGAATAAGCCGGGATCATCGATTGTACGATGTTCCAGATCCGGTTCATCCTGCTGCATAAGTGCGGAAGCGGGAAGCACACCGACGCCAAGTCCGCCGCGTGCAAGGGAAAGGGTAGTTTGGGCATCGTCATTACGGCAAAAAATATTGGGCGTGCAACCAATAGCTGCAAAGCGATTGCTTAATACGGATTCCCAGCGCCGGTATAAAATTAAAGGCATTTGAGCCAATTCCGATAGGCGGATAACTGTTCCGGGCTGCTTAAAGTATGCCTGTATGCCAATTGCCAATAGCGGTTCACGCCGGAGCCGAACCGTTTCCAGGTCCGGAACGGAAAATGGCGTCCGGATCAGGGCAATATCCAGTTGCCCTGCCCGCAGTTGTTCCAAAAGTTGGTAGGTGTTTCCGGAAAATAAAGCGTACCGTACATCCGGATGGCGAATGTGAAAGCCGGAAATCCAGGACCAGAAATCTGGCCCTCCTACGGAAGAAACGACGCCGAGACGAAGCGTGCCCATCGTGCCGGTGTAGAATTGACGCATTTCTTCTTTTGCTGCGTTGCACATCCCCAAAATTGCCTGTGCACGTTGATAAAATGCAACACCTGCTTCCGATAGACGTAAACGTCTTCCCTGCCGTACAAATAGCGAACAACCCAGCTCTGCCTCCAGCATATGGATTTGTGCTGTTAATGGCGGCTGCGTCATATTCAGGCGCTTTGCGGCGGCGAGGACGGTTCCCTCCTCGACAATGGCGGTAAAATATAAAATCTGCCGGATTTCCAATCTGCGGCACCTCTCTTTTTATATGAATTTTATATAAGTATAGCATAAAAAAGGGATTATTCATATAGGTCTATCTGTGCTATACTGGCGTTGAAAAGAAACCGGGAAAGGAGAATGCGCGTTTGAAAGGGTTATTTTCTTGTTTGAAACCATATAAGAAAGAAAGCGTTTTGGCTCCGCTCTTTAAAATGCTGGAGGCTGCGTTTGACTTGCTTGTTCCGTTGATTATGGCGGATATGATTAATATCGGTATTGCCGGGCAGGATACGCCGTATTTGCTGAAACGCTGCGCATTGCTGGTGGCGTTGGCGTTGGTGGGGTTTGGATGCAGCGTAATTGCACAGTACTATGCGGCGCGTGCGGCAGTCGGCTGTGCGTCCGGGCTTCGTCGCCGTTTATTTGCGCATATTCAGTCGCTGGGATTTACCGAGCTGGATGCATTGGGGACGAGTACGCTGGTGACGCGTATGACGAGTGATATCAACCAGGTACAAAGTGGGGTCAAGTTATTTTTGCGCCTGTTTTTACGCAGTCCTTTTGTTGTGTTCGGAGCCGTGATGATGGCGTTTCTTGTTGACCGAAAAATGGCGCTGATCATTTTGGCTGCGCTGCCTGCTCTGGCGGTTGTAGTTTTCGGGATTCTGCTCTGGACGACCCCCTTGTATAAAAGCGTGCAAAGAAAACTGGATAGTGTGTTGGGCATTGCCCGCGAGAATCTATCCGGTGTACGGGTTGTACGGGCATTTAACCGGGAAGAAGCGGAAATCCAGCGTTTTGAATCTGCAAATGCAGTCCTTAGCGGGATGCAGCGAAAAGTGGGACGCATCAGCGCCCTGATGAATCCCCTAACCTATCTCATTGTCAATCTTGCCATTATCGCCATAATAAAGAGCGGTGCAGTTGCCGTAGATACAGGACGGCTGCTGCCGGGCGATTTAATTGCCCTGATCAGCTACATGAGCCAGATTCTGATCGAATTGGTGAAACTTGCGAATTTGATTATCCAGGTGAGCAAGGCGGCGGCGTGCGCCGGACGTGTACAGGGGATTTTGGACACGCAGGCAAGCATGCAGTTTCCGGATGTATTGCCTGAAAAGACGTTCCCGGAACAGGAAGCGGTGTGTTTTGATAAAGTCAGCCTGCGCTATGCGGGTGCGGGAGCAGAAAGTCTGACCGATATCAGCTTTTGTGCGTTGCGAGGGCAGACCATCGGCGTAATTGGAGGAACAGGGAGCGGGAAGTCCAGTCTTGTTCATCTGATCCCCCGTTTTTATGATGCGAGTTGCGGAACGGTTCGTATCTTGGGCCGTCCGGTTTGCGAGTGGCCTAAGCAGGTTCTACGGGAAAAAATCGGAGTGGTTTTGCAACATGCGCAGCTGTTTTCGGGGACAATCCGTTCCAATCTGTGCTGGGGTTGTGCGGAAGCCACGGATGAACAATTGTGGGCGGCTTTGGAAACTGCCCAGGCAGGGGATTTTGTCCGGGAAAAACCTGGCGGACTGGATGCGCCTGTAGAGCAGGGCGGACGTAATTTTTCCGGCGGCCAACGTCAGCGTCTGACCATCGCGCGCGCGCTGGTAACCCGGCCGCAGATCCTGATTTTGGACGATAGCGCCAGCGCTCTGGATTTTGCTACAGATGCGGCTTTGCGCCGGGCATTGGCTGCGCTTACGGGAAGCATGACGGTCTTTCTCGTTTCCCAGCGGGCGTCCAGCCTTAAACATGCGGATCAGATCCTGGTGTTGGAGGACGGCCGGCTTGCCGGATGCGGGAAACATGAACAGCTTTTGGAAAGCTGCGCGGTATACCGGGAAATTTATGAAAGCCAATTTCAGAAAGAAGGTGTGGTGCATGCATAAACCGCTTCAAAAGCAGGGGAAGAATAAATCTGTGCTAAGACGGGTTTTATATGCGGTTGCACCGTATTGGTTCTTTGTGCTTGTCAGTCTTCTTTGCGCGGCGCTCAGCGTAGCTGCACAGCTCTATGTTCCCATTTTATCCGGGCAGGCAATTGATGCCATGCTGTCTGCAGGACATGTAAACTTTGCAATGGTAGGACGGATCGCAGTTATCATTGCCGCAGCGACCGCGGCCACGGTGCTTGCGCAGTGGCTGATGTCGGTTTGCAATAACCGCGTTGCTTATTTTGTCTGTCGGGATCTGCGTAACGCGGCAATCTGTAAGATTCAAAAAATGCCGCTTTCAGAGCTCGATCTTCATCCTGCTGGAGATTTTGTCAGCCGTATTGTGGCGGATGCGGATGTATTTACGGATGGCCTTCTGTTGGGGTTTACACAGTTGTTTACCGGGGTGCTGACTATTACCGGTACCTTGTGCTTTATGCTCAGCGTCAATATTCCGATTACACTGATTGTGGTGCTTTTGACGCCGTTAAGCCTGTTTGCAGCAAGCTTTATTGCAAAACGAAGCTATAAGCATTTTAAACAGCAGACAGAGCAACGGGGAGAGCAGACGGCCTTAATCAACGAATTGCTGGAAGGACAACGCGTCGTTCAGGCGTTTGGCCATGAGGCACAAAGCCTTCAGGATTTTGATAAAACCAATGAACGATTGGAAAAGACGAGTTTGAAAGCTGTTTTTTTCTCCAGCCTGACCAATCCGGTCACCCGGTTTATTAATGGGCTTGTCTATGCCGGCGTTGGGGTGAGCGGGGCGCTTTATGCGGTTTCCGGGGGGATCAGTATTGGGGAACTGAGCGTTTTTCTAAGTTACGCCAATCAATATGCCAAACCATTTAATGAAATTTCCGGAGTGGTGACCGAGCTGCAAAATGCACTGGCCTGTGCGGCGCGGATTTTCCAGTTGCTGGACGCACCTTCCCAAACACCGGAGCCTGCCGATGCAGCCGTACTGCAGGCGGACGGTCATGTGCAGCTGAAAGATGTAAGCTTCCGTTATCAACCGGCACGCCCTTTGATAGAAAATTTGAACCTGGATGTGAAACCGGGGCAGCGTATAGCCATTGTGGGACCAACGGGTTGCGGAAAAACGACGCTGATTAATCTTTTAATGCGATTTTATGATGTGGATGCAGGCAGCATTGAAGTTTCCGGCCGGGATATCCGTTCGGTAACACGCGCTTCCCTTCGTAAAAGTTATGGAATGGTTTTACAGGACACCTGGCTGTGCAGCGGGACGATCCGGGAAAATATTGCGTATGGGAAACCGGATGCGAGCGAAGAGGAGATCCTTGCCGCAGCCAAGGCCGCGCATGCGCATAGTTTTATTATCCGCCTGCCCAACGGGTATGACACCCGTATTTCCGAGGATGGCGCGGGAATCAGCCAGGGTCAAAAACAGCTTTTGTGTATTGCGCGGGTAATGCTTTGCCTTCCGCCGATGCTGATTCTTGACGAGGCGACCAGTTCGATTGATACACGCACCGAAATCCAGATCCAGTCGGCGTTTTCACATATGATGCAGGGCCGAACCAGCTTTATTGTTGCACATCGCTTATCCACAATTCGGGAAGCGGATCGAATTCTCGTCATGCGCGACGGACACATTGTGGAGCAGGGAAATCATGAGTCCCTGATGGCATCGGACGGATTTTATGCCCGGCTGTATAACAGCCAGTTTGAAGGACTTGAATTGTAACGGTATCTGTTTTGTAAAATCTGCGCAAAAAGGCTGTCCGATTCCCAAAGACTCCTGCAATTTAAAAGGTTATTTGTTTTGCAGGGGAAAACGGCGAATTTTGTATTGCAGATCAAGACTTTTTGTACTATAATTTGCTCTGCAATTCTATAAGCGGAGTAAATATGAAAAAGACGTTATTTTTACGGGGAATATCCGATGGAATCCCGATTTGCCTGGGTTATCTGTCGGTTGCGTTTGCATTTGGCATTTTTTCAGTAGGAAGCGGTCTGTCTATTTGGGAATCCGTACTTATCTCGGTGACGAATGTCACTTCCGCCGGACAGCTTGCGGGAGTACCGATCATCGCTTCCGGCGGATCGTTATTCGAAATGGCGGCGAGTCAGCTTGTGATTAATCTGCGCTATGCGCTGATGTCGATTTCGTTGTCACAAAAGCTGGATTCTTCTGTTACCTTGCCGCATCGTGCCTTTATAGCATTTGTCAATACCGATGAGGTTTTTGCTATTGCATCTGCACAGGAAGGCCGTATCGGTCGTACTTACCTATATGGCCTGATCTTGCCGCCTTTTCTCGGTTGGAGTTTTGGGACCCTGCTGGGCGCGGCTGCAGGGGATGTCCTGCCGTCTTTGCTTACATCTGCGCTCGGAATAGCGATTTATGGAATGTTTATTGCCATTGTAACGCCGCAGGTCAAGCGCAGCCGGGCTGCTGCATTGTGTATTACAATTGCAGCAGGACTCAGCTGTCTGTTCCGTTTCTTGCCCGTCCTTTCTGAAGTGCCGTCCGGATTTGTCATTATTGTGTGCGCTGTAATATCCAGCGCCGTATTGGCTTTTGCTGCGCCTTTGGAATTGGCACAGGAGGATGAAGATGCATAAACCTGGATTTCTGCTGTATCTGCTTGTGATGGCGGGTGTAACTTACCTGATCCGTATGCTTCCATTGGTATTGGTCCGCAAAAAGCTTACCAATCGCTATGTTTTGTCTTTTTTACACTATATTCCATATGCAGTGCTCAGCGCGATGACCGTACCCGCCTGTTTTTATGCAACTGGAAATATATATAGTGCAGTTGCTGGTATTGGAATGGCGATTGTGCTGGCATATCGGGGGAAAAGCCTGCTGATTGTAGCGGCAGGTGCTTGTGTAGCGGTATTTTTTGTGGAATTGCTCCTGGGCGTCCTTGTTCCGGTATCTGCGTAAAGCATTGCATGTTGTACGGTTTTGAGATGCGCAGGGGGCCGAGTGAGAAACAGGCCTTGTACGCTTGCTGTAGGTCATTGCCTGAGATTGCGTATCTGGATTTGCCGATAGAATAAAAAAGGGCAGTCGTCTGGAAACAGGGGACTGCCCTTTCCGCAACAGGCAAGCGCGTTGCAGTTAAAACATTATGGATCAAGCAAAGCGGATTTTCCGGCAATGATCTTTTTGACAGTCAAAACCGTATCGTGAACCGAGAGATCTGTTGTGTCCAGAACATTTTGTTCATACCGTCCCAGATGTGTGAACTGTGCCCACATTGTTTCCACCAGGAATGCATTTGATTCCGGGTCTAATTTTGAGCGCCGGATAGCTCGTTTTGTTGTTTCTTCTTTTGCAGCCCGCAGAATGATATAGTGTACTTCATAACCGTCACGGACGATTTGCAGCCAGGGTTCCAAGAACCATGGTCCGACAACCCCGTCTACAATGACATCATAGCCGCCATGCGCAAAACATTTTGCAGCTTCTAAAAATGCGTTGATCACAATTTGGTTTTGCCGCTTCGATTCGGGTAAGTAAGGAGGGATTGCGCCTTTTTTCAGTGCTTCATAAAAGCTGTCGGTATGCAGACAGACGGAAGTTTCCCGATCGGATTCGTCGGCAATTTGTGTAGAAATGGTGGTTTTCCCTGTTCCCGGAGCACCAGAAATAACAATAATTCTTCCCTGCTTCATATGCATTTGTCCTTTACATGGGATTTGATTATTTCAGTATAACCGTGAATCGAGTCGGGATCAAGAGCAAACGTTAGATCGGACAAATTTCATGATGAATTGACAAAATTCATCAGACATGCTATAATAAATCGATTTTGAAAAGATTCCCGTTATTAGAGCCTTTTCAAAGCAATTGTTCTGGACCACTCCGAAAGGGAGTCAAGGCCATACGGACAGCCGGGTCCACTGCCGCCTGGCAGCCGGTGCGCTGCCTTATTGATTGAGTTAAAAGCTCAAATTTTATAAGTTGGTTCCTTTATAACCATGTGCGCCTGCGCGCAGACTTGTGAAACGGTCAATAAGAGTAGTAAAAGTATGATTGCTATATAGACTCTGATAACCCAATTGTTCCAAAATTTCGATATTTTCTCTTTTCCTCATAAAGCGGTCTGTATGTGTTGGAAAGCTTTTGTTTGTGAAAAGGGGGATGTCATGCTTATGGAAGGAAAACGCAAGGTTTGCAGGTGCGCATGCCTTGCGTTTTTTTCTGCTTTGAATTAGAAAGGGACCTGATCTGGACAGGAATGAGGATAAAGAAGATGCAGACAAAAGTAAACCGACTCGATCAGCACCGCGCCCCGATCCATGAGGCGTTGGAGCGGTTCCGTCAGATGCGCGTTGTCCCTTTCGATGTACCGGGGCATAAACGTGGTCGCGGGAATCCAGAACTGACGGCATTTTTGGGGCAGCAATGCGTAGGTGTGGATGTAAACAGTATGAAGCCGCTGGATAATCTCTGTCATCCGGTATCGGTGATTCGAGAGGCGGAGGAGCTTGCTGCGGATGCGTTTGGCGCGGCGCATGCATTTCTGATGGTCGGAGGTACGACGAGTTCGGTACAGAGTATGGTGCTGACCGCATGTAAGCGTGGAGACGAAATCATCCTGCCGCGCAATGTACACCGCAGTGTCATTAATGCACTGGTATTATGCGGAGCGATACCGGTATATGTAAATCCTGAAGTTGATCAGAACCTGGGGATTTCATTGGGAATGCGACGGGAGACTGTAGAAAAAGCGATCCGGGAGCATCCGAATGCCGTTGCTGTATTGGTAAACAATCCGACGTATTACGGCGTCTGTTCCGATCTGCGCGCTATTGTGCGAATGGCACACAAAGCGGGCATGTTATGCCTTGCTGATGAAGCGCATGGGACGCACTTCTACTTTGGCGGGGGGCTTCCGGTATCCGCTATGGCGGCGGGAGCAGATATGGCGTCGGTATCAATGCATAAAAGCGGCGGAAGTTTGACGCAGTCGAGTCTGCTGTTGATCGGCCCGAATGTGCATGCCGGTTATGTTCGCCAGATTATCAATTTGACACAAACGACTTCGGGAAGTTACTTGCTGATGTCGAGCTTGGATATCAGCCGCCGGAATCTTGCGCTGCGCGGCAGGCAGGTGTTTCATCAGGTATCGGATATGGCCGAATATGCCCGCGAGGAAATTAACGCGGTCGGTGGATATTATGCGTTTGGTAAGGAACTCGTAGATGGCGATGCAATTTTTGATTTTGATACAACGAAGCTGAGCGTCCACACATTGGATATCGGGCTTGCAGGGATTGAGGTCTATGATATTTTGCGGGATGAGTATGATATTCAGATCGAATTTGGCGACATCGGGAATATTTTGGCGTATTTGTCAATTGGCGACCGTCCGCAGGAGGTTGAACGGCTCGTCAGTGCACTGGCGGAGATCCGCCGCCGTTACCATAAAGACAGTACGGGTCTTTTAAATCAGGAATATTTTGATCCGGAAGTGGTAACCAGTCCGCAGGAGGCGTTCTATGCCCAAAAGATTAGTTTACCGATTGAACAAACAGAAGGCCGGGTATGCAGTGAATTTGTGATGTGCTATCCGCCGGGGATTCCAGTGCTTGCGCCGGGTGAACGGATTACGCGGGAAATTTTAGACTATATCGAGTACGCCAAAAATAAAGGTTGCAGTATGACCGGCCCGGAAGACCCGGAAATCCGTGCGTTGAATGTGATTGCCTGAGGCAGGGAGGAAAAACAATGGAAATGTGGTTCAGCGAATTTCATACGCCGGACGTAAAACACAGCATACGCGTCAACCGGCAGCTGTATTCGGTGCAGAGCCAGTACCAGCGCATCGATATCTTTGACACCCCTGAATTTGGCCGGGTATTGACGCTGGATGGGAACGTGATGCTGACTGAGCGCGATGAATTCATTTATGATGAGATGATTACGCATGTTCCGATGGCGGTGCATCCGGGGATCCGGGATATCCTGGTTATCGGCGCCGGTGACGGGGGTGTTGTGCGGGAACTGACGCGCTATGACCGCGTGGAACGCATCGACTTGGTGGAAATGGACCCCCAGGTTGTGGAAGCCTGCCGCGCTTATTTGCCTGGGAACGCCTGCCGGCTGGATGACCGGCGTGTGCATATCTTTTTTGAAAATGCGCTGAAGTTTATCCGACGTTGCGAGGCAACATATGATTTGATAATTGTAGATTCTACGGATCCGTTCGGTCCGTCGGAAGGGCTGTTTACCCGCGAATTTTATGGAAACTGCTACAATGCTCTTCGGGAAGACGGAATTATGGTAAACCAGCAGGGGAGCCCTTTTTATTCTGAGGATGCCAAGGCAATGCAGCGCAGCCATAAGCGCATTGTCAGCACGTTCCCCATCGCCCGTGTTTATCAGGCGCATATCCCAACCTATGCGGCGGGGTATTGGCTGTTTGGGTTTTCCAGCAAGAAATATCATCCCACAGATGATCTTGACGCGGTTGCATGGAATAAGCTGAACCTGCGTACCCGCTATTATACGACGCGGCTGCATGTCGGCGCGTTTTGCCTGCCGGCATTTTTGGAAGAAATGCTGCAAGAGGTGGAATGAATATGCTGCCGAAGAATGTTGAAACCTTTATTGGCTGCGATGCGGAATATCAGGATGCCGCTGTCGTCCTGTACGGCGCGCCATTTGATTCGACAACAAGTTTCCGGCCCGGCGCGCGCTTCGGTCCTGCGGCCATGCGTCATGAAAGCTTTGGATTGGAGACTTACAGCCCCTATCAGGACGCGGATCTGACGGATTTTCGCATTTTCGACAGCGGGGATTTGGAATTGTGCTTTGGCAGTGCGCAGCAGGCGCTTTCTGATATTCAAGCACGGGCGCAGACGATTTTGTCTGATGGGAAATTCCCGCTGCTGTTGGGCGGCGAACACCTTGTAACGCTTGGCGCGGTGCGCGCAGCGGCTGCACGGTATCCGGGATTGCACATTTTACATTTTGATGCCCATGCAGATCTGCGGGACGATTATCTTGGCGCAAAGTTGAGTCACGCCTGCGTGCTGCGCCGCTGCCATGAATTGGTAGGGGATGGGCATATCCATCAGTTCTGCATCCGGAGCGGGGATCGGGAGGAATTCCAGTTTGCCGAAGTCCATACCAGAATGCATCGCTTTGGATTTGACGGTCTTGCTCAAACGGTGGATATGTTGCGCGGCATGGATGCGCCGGTTTACCTGACGATCGACCTGGACTGCCTGGACCCGTCCTGTTTTCCCGGAACCGGAACGCCGGAAGCCGGAGGGGTCAGCTTTCCGCAGCTGTTGGAAGCGATCCGGATGGTTGCACAGGATCATGTTGTTGGAGCGGACCTCAACGAGCTTGCGCCGATGTTGGACGCAAGCGGTACATCCACGGCGACCGCCTGTAAAGTTTTGCGGGAATTGCTGCTGGCAATTTGCTTGAAAAAGGATATGTGACGCCCGGGGGTTCCGGGTGTGGATGAGAATCGAAAAAAGGAGAAAGAAAGATATGGCCAGAGTGTTAGTAATCGGTTGCGGAGGCGTCGCGTCCGTCGCCATTCAGAAATGCTGCCAGGTAAGCGAAGTATTTACAGAAATGTGTATCGCAAGCCGTACAAAATCCAAATGCGACGCGCTTGCGGCAAAACTTTCCCCGCTGACTAAGACGCAAATTACAACTGCGCAGGTCGATGCGGATGATACGAAGCAGCTGATCAATCTGATTCATGCTTATCAGCCGGACCTTGTGATGAATATTGCCCTTCCGTATCAGGATCTGACGATTATGGATGCCTGCCTTGCCTGCGGCGTAGATTATATGGATACGGCGAATTATGAGCCGGAAAATACCGATGATCCGGCCTGGCGTGAAATTTATGAAAAACGCTGCCGGGAAGAAGGGTTTTCTGCCTATTTTGATTACTCCTGGCAGTGGGCCTATCAAGAGAGGTTTGCAAAAGCGGGCTTGACTGCATTGCTTGGCTGCGGATTTGATCCCGGCGTTACCCAGGCCTATTGCGCATATGCGCAGAAGCATGAGTTTGACCGCATTGATACCATTGATATTCTGGACTGCAATGGCGGCGATCACGGATATGCCTTTGCCACCAATTTTAATCCTGAAATCAACCTGCGGGAAGTTTCTGCGCCGGGAAGCTATTGGGAAGATGGACATTGGGTCGAAATCCCTGCGATGAGTATCAAGCGGGAATATGATTTTGCCGAAGTCGGCCACAAGGATATGTATCTGCTGCATCATGAAGAGATCGAGTCGTTGGCAAAAAATATCCCCAACGTGCGCCGCATCCGCTTTTTTATGACGTTTGGTCAGAGCTATCTGGATCATATGCGCTGTTTGGAAGATGTCGGCATGCTTTCGACTACGCCGGTTCTTTATGAAGGGCGTGAAATTGTTCCGATCCAGTTTTTGAAAGCGCTTTTGCCGGACCCGGCGACGCTCGGGCCGCGGACGAAGGGAAAGACCAATATCGGTTGTATTTTCACCGGCGAAAAAGACGGGAAAGAAAAAACATATTGTATTTATAATGTTTGTGATCATCAGGCCTGCTATAAGGAGGTTGGCTCCCAGGCGATCAGCTATACGACCGGCGTACCGGCGATGTGCGGTGCGCTGATGCTGCTGACGGGGAAATGGAAAAAACCCGGCGTTTATACGGTAGAAGAGTTCGATCCGGACCCCTTCCTGGATGCGCTTGACCGTTATGGCCTGCCGCGCAGGGAAGACCGTGCGCCGGTATTGGTGGACTGATGAATGGGATGGATTTGCGTCCCCCGTTTGCAGCGCTTTCAGGAATAGACCCTGTGCGCTTGTTTTCCCAGGTTGAAACGCCTGCGTATATTTTGGATCAGGATGCGCTGATCCAAAATGGGAAAATCCTGGCTGCCGTACAGGCGCATACCGGCTGCCGGATTCTTCTTGCGCAGAAGGCATTTTCGAATTATGATCTATATCCGGCGCTTGCACCGTATCTGGCAGGGACTGAGGCAAGCGGCCTGTACGAAGCGAGGCTTGGTGCACAGGAAATGCCGGAAGGCGAGGTCCATGTTTTTTGCGCAGCGTATCGGGAGGATGAATTTGAGGAAATTCTGCGGTATGCCGGACATATTGTATTGAATTCACCCGCTCAGCTGGCCCGTTTCGGGCCGCGCGCAAAGGCGGCGGGGAAAAGTATCGGCCTGCGCGTCAACCCGGAGTGTTCCACACAGCAGGGCCATGCGATTTATGACCCTTGTGCACCGGGGAGCCGTCTTGGCACAACCCGCGCGCAGTATGATGCAGCGATGACGCCGCAGCTTTTCGCTCTGCTGGACGGCCTGCACTTTCATACGCTTTGCGAACAGGATGCGGATGCGCTTGAGCGTACGCTGATAGCGGTGGAAGAAAAATTCGGCGATTTGCTCCCGGGAATGCGCTGGGTCAATTTTGGAGGCGGCCACCACATCACACGGCCTGGTTACGATCTTGCGCGTTTGGAACGCTGCATCCTGCAGTTTAAAACCCGCTTTGGTATAGAAGTTTATCTGGAACCGGGGGAAGCCTGCGCGCTGAACGCGGGGTATCTTGTTACGCGTGTATTGGATGTGCTGCAAAACGGGGATACGCGGATCGCAGTTTTGGATATGAGTGCGGCTTGTCATACGCCGGATGTACTGGAAATGCCTTACCGGCCGCCGTTGTACGGCGCGGGGGAGATCGGTGAAAGACCTTGTGCTTACCGGCTTGCCGGTCCGACCTGCCTTGCGGGAGATGTTGTAGGGGATTACAGCTTTGCTGCACCGCTGTCGGCAGGGGATTTGCTTGTCTTTGGGGATATGGCGATTTATACCAGCTGTAAAAACAATACCTTTAACGGTATGCCGTTACCTGCGCTTTATGTGCGTAGCGGCAAAGAAGTAAAGCTTTTGCGCCGGTTTGGTTACATGGATTTTTATACACGATTGGGAAGCCGAGTGAAACCTTGAGAAGTCTGTATTCCGGGAACCGACAGAACCGGACAGGGAAAGTCGGGAAATTATATCGGTTCTGCGCTAGAATATGGACACAGCAGTGGAGGAAAGGATGTGCCCAATGAACAGCTGGAACGAAGGGATTGCGAACGCCATTGCCTATATTGAAGAAAATCTGACACAGGAGCTGGATATTGCTAAAATTGCGGAAAACGCCTATATGTCCAGTTTCTATTTTCAGAAGATTTTCTATGCGCTGTGTGGCGTTACGGTGGGAGAGTATATCCGCAGCCGTCGATTAACGCTGGCTGCCCAGGAGTTAGGCTGTACAGATATCCGTGTGCTTGACGTTGCGCTGAAATATGGCTATGACTCTCCGGATAGCTTTAATCGAGCGTTTACCCGGTTTCATGGCCTGAGCCCTTCGGCAGCCAGGGAAAAGGGACGCATGCTTCATTCCTTTGCACCGCTGAAAATCAAACTGATTTTGGAGGGTGGAACAATGTTGGAGTACAAAATTGTAGAAAAAGAACAGTTTACAGTAATGGGAAAGGCACGCAGATTCAATATGGAAACGTCCTATAAGGAAATTCCGGCCTTTTGGGAAGAACATATGAAAAGTGATCTGCATCCTGCAATCTGCGGAATGTATGGTGTATGCATCGATAGCAATGGCAAGGAGTTTGAATATCTGATTGCAGACAATTATATCCCATGGGAAGATATCCCGGAAGGTTGTGAGACACGGGTGATCCCAGCGGGTACTTGGGCGGTCTTTCCCTGCTGTGGAGCATTGCCGGAGGCTTTACAACGTGTTAACTCCGAAATTTGGAGTGAATGGCTTCCGTCCTGTAAGACATATACGCTTGCAGGAAATTATAATATAGAAATGTATGCTCCGCCGTCTTCAGAAGAAGGCGTAACATATTCGGAAATTTGGATACCAGTGAAGAAAGCATAAAGAGAAAGATAAAAAATGTCCGAACCGGCGATTCCCCGGTTCGGACATTTTTTCATATCCGGCGCTGCGTTATTTTGCATTAAGATTCCGAATAATTTCAGCAATTTGAATATTTGCCTGTTCAATTTCCTGATGAAACGCACGCGCGGAAAGGCGCTGCGCCCCGTGCCCGAGAATAATGAGCTGTTCCATTCCGTCCGAAGTCGCCACACGGACACGATGCCGCCGCGCGATCTCATACGTTGCTTTTTCAATATACATGTCGGCAGTTTCTGCCTCTTTTGTATAAACAACATAAATGTTATGGTAGCGTTCAACATCATTTGCAGTACGTTGAACTTTGTATGCGTCAAAAACAAGGATGACCACACATTTTTTAAAACCCTGGTAGTTGCTCAAAATATCCATCAGCGTATGGCGTGCAGCTTCAAGATTTTGCATAGCCAGCTTTTTTAAATCGTCCCATGCAAACAGAACATTATAGCCGTCGACCAAGAGATATTCTTTGCCCAGATCCATAAGCCGGAATTTTTCTTCCGCCCGTTCCTGCGCAATCGGCTTGATATCGAAATAATGACCGTTTTTTATCGGACCATAGGTGCGCTGGAAAATTTCTTCAAGTTCCCGGTCTTCACGCAGACTTCCGCTATAACGGATTGGAGAACGCAAAGGTACTTCCGATGATGCAGAAGGTTCCGAACCTGCGGCGTCAAAGCGTATACCGGTATCAATATGCATATAATTGCGTACCTGATCCCATTTCACGACAAAACCGGCGCCGTGTGCACAAAAGACAGAATCGGGCGTATTCTCTACATCATGCGGAGCATCGTAACCAATGCGGTGAATAACATCCTGCGCGTTGCCGCAGGGTTCATAGCCGCGCAGCGTAAAACTCAGACGGCCGCGGCCTCTGGTATAGGTACGTAGTTGCTGTGCATAACTACGCATTGCGACAACTGGCGCCGAGCCTGTAAGTATGCATTCTGTGCCGTCCATTTGCGGTGCATCATAATGCCCGTTCATCTTCTGTATGTCAGTCATCGCATGACCGACATATTCTGCAGGTAAAATAATGCAATAGTCATAATAGGGTTCAAGCAGAATGCTTTGTGCCTGCATAAGCCCCTGCCGTACGGCGCGATAGGTTGCCTGGCGAAAATCGCCGCCTTCTGTATGTTTCAGATGAGCGCGTCCCGCCAAAAGCGTAATGCGCATGTCGGCAATAGGGGACCCGGTTAGTACTCCCAAATGGGTACGCTCGGCCAGATGCGTTAAAATCAACCGCTGCCAGCTGCGTGCCAAAACATCTTCTGAGCATAAGGAAGAAAAGTGCAATCCGGACCCTCTTGGAGCGGGTTCTAATAATAAATGTACTTCTGCATAATGCCGCAGCGGTTCAAAATGGCCGATTCCTTCTACCGGCCCTGCAATGGTTTCTTTATAGATGACAGATCCGGTATCAAATTGGACTTTAAGTCCAAAACGATTGGAAATAACCTGCTGCAGGATTTCCAATTGGATTTCTCCCATAAGTTTGACGTAAATTTCCTGTAGCCGCTCGTTCCACTCGATGTGTAATTGAGGATCTTCTTCCTCCAATTTCCGCAATAAGCCCAGGGCTGTATGCGGGTCGCAGCCGTCGGGAAGGCGAACCTGATAGCTCAATACCGGCTCCAGAACAGGCGAAGCTGAAGCAGATTGTACCCCTAAACCCTGTCCCGGCCAGGTTTTCGTCAAGCCCAAAACGGCGCAAACAGTACCGGTGTGTACATGGTCAACAGTGGCAAATTTGGGACCGGAATAAATACGAATCTGATCGATTTTTTCTTCCCAAGCGTTCCCGTCTGCGTCTATACCCTGTAAAATGTCTTTTACCTGCAAGGAACCGCCGGTTGTTTTCATATAAGTAAGTCTGCGCCCTTGCGGATCATGTCCGATTTTAAATACCGTTGCCCCGAAATCATGCGTTCCGATTTGGGGGAGTGTGTATTGAACAAAAGTGTCTAAAAATTCCCCAACGCCATCCAGCTTTAATGCGGAGCCGAAAAAACATGGGAATAGTTGACGGCGCCGGACTAATACGCAAATATCTTCCTGTGTTAATCTGCCGTTTTCTAAATAATAGGTCAGCACATCTTCATCACATACAGCAATGCTTTCCCAAAATTCTGCATCCCGTGTGGCCGGAAAAAAAACGCAGTTGTCCGAGAGCCCGGATTTCAGATCCTGCATCAGGGAATCAGGAGTAGCAACCGCAATATCCATTTTATTAATGAAAATAAAAGTGGGGATGCCATGCTGCGCAAGCAGTTTCCAAAGTGTACGGGTATGCGCCTGAATGCCGTCGCATCCGTTGATGACAAGAATTGCATAATCCAATACTTGCAGGGTACGCTCCATTTCGCTGGAAAAATCGACATGCCCGGGTGTATCCAGCAAAAAAATTTCGGATTCCTTATAATGCAAGACAGCCTGTTTGGAAAATATGGTAATTCCGCGTTCGCGTTCCAAAGAATCCGTGTCCAGAAAAGCGTTTTGGTGATCCACACGGCCAAGCGTGCGAATTGCACCGCACAAGTATAATAATCCTTCAGAGAGGGTAGTTTTTCCTGCGTCGACGTGCGCAAGTATCCCTACAGCCAGTCGTTTCATACGGGGTGTATAATCCTTTCCATAATCATTCATTTTATTGTAACATAGAATTCGGCAAAAAGGAACGGTTGAAAACATGCAAAGGACAGGAGAAAACAGCACAAAATCCCAGCACAGTATTGTGCTGGGATTTTGCAAGGTTATGTAAGGTTATATAATTCTTCTCGCACCAACATAGCGGGTTGCGTAATATTCGCTGGAAAGATCGGTTACACGGACAACATCGCCGGGCGAGGTTGCATGGATAAAGTAACCTTCGCCAACATAAATTCCAACGTGCCCGATCGGTTTGACATTGCTGGAGAAAAAGACCAAATCGCCAAGCTGCAAATCGTCGATTGCAACGTAGACGCCGTTTTCATACTGATCGTTTGAAGTGCGGTTCAGGGAATAACCGAAATAACTGTATACGTACTGGGTAAATCCGGAGCAATCGAACCCATCCGGTGATTCACCGCCGTATACATAAGGAACGCCGAGATACGTATAAGCGTAATCCACAATTTTCTCAGCCAGCGTTTTGTCTGCTTCCGGAGTGGAAGCCGCTGTACTGCTGGTAGCAACAGAAGTTAACACCAGACCGTTTACACTGAGATAATCCGGATGGACATATCCAATCAAATCAACAAATTTGATTTTGAACCAGTCATCTTCGATACCGATGACACTAACGTTGGTTCCTTCAAGCAATTTGCCTAGAACCTCGTTGTCGGTGCTCGGACCAGAGCGAACATTTACCGAACTGCCGGAAATTGTTCCCATGGAGTTTTGAACACCTACATCCCCAATATCGATGTATTCAGCGGAAACATAACGGGATACACCGTCGTATTGAATAATATACCAGTCACCGATTTTACCGGTAACCTCGACCGTTTCCCCATCGTACAATTTGCCGACAACTTCGGATTCTGTCGAGGTTTCGGAACGGACCCGCAAGGCGGAAGCATCGGAAACTGTACCCTCAACTGCCAATGCTGCACCGGACAGACACAGTGCCAGAATACCGACTAAAGTGATAACTTTTGTGAATTTGCTTTTCATGTAGTTCCCCCAAGTTCATTCAGGCAAAGTTACTTTGCCGCCAGCGCACGCTCCAACCAGACTGTCGCAATATCAATCGCAGGATACAGGCCATCTTTCTCACCGGTCTTTACAATACGCTCAAGTGGATTCAGCGACTCATCCGTGCGCATGAGTGTAACCATTACGCGGCTTGCAATCTCCAGGCCATGTTTTTTCGTCGTATCCAAAATCTGCAGCATGATGATATACTCATCTTTCATATCACCGTAATACAGCGTGTCTCCGGAACGAACGAGGGGCTTCCCACGGTAGACCAAATAATTTCTGTCGTTCTTTTTGGCTGAAGCCATATTTAAACCTCCTCATCGGTAAAAGTACGTTACCATTCTGTTACCGATTTGTAATAATCATAACACGGGATGTAATTCTTGTAAATTGTCGAATTACCTAAATTTTTGCCTTAAGTTTAGACAAGATGCACAATTTTACAGCATTTTAATTGCATACATGTCACAAAAGGCGGAGCAATACGCGCATAAAACACATTTATCCGGGTCAACCTGCATACGGCCGTTTGTAACGGTGATGGCACCTTGGGGGCAGTGTCCGGCACAGTTGCCACAGCCGACGCACCAGTCTTCCACATGGATACGTCTGTTTTTTTCGCGCAAATGTTTTTCCTGGGCCTCGGTATAGCGGCCGGTTTGAAAAAAGGAAAGATTGGCCTCCACTTCCTCTTTTGCCTGCATACCGATCGCAATCGCGTCGGCAAAGGGAAGGGAAAGGACATAATTGAGACATTCTGCGCTTCGCTTATGCAGGTTCCCGCCGCCGAACGCTTTCATAATATAAATGCCGATACCTGCCTGATGGGCATCACGGATGGCATCTTCCATCTGCTGGCGGGTTCCGTCAACGATGCCCCAGCCTGCCACATTGATCAGCGGATGGATCACATCCACATTCAGCTTCGTAGCCGCACGCACTGCGGCGACATGGTGCGTCGAAATGCCGACGGCGCGGATGATGCCGCGCGCCTTGAACTCATATAAAGCTTCCAGCGCCGGACGATGCCCGCGCAGCGTCAGTTCGCTTTCCTGCTCATGCAGCATAAAAATATCAATTACATCACGATCGAGCGCCTTACGCGCTTCTTCCACGGCTGCAACGGCTGCATCATGCTCATAGGCATAAGTTTTGGAACACAGTATAATATCATCGCGCTGCGTCAAACGTAGTGCTTCCCGGACATAGGGATATACGCCGTAAAGCTGCGCCATATCGACAAAATTAATACCCTGTTCAAAAGCAAAAGCCAGAATCTCGCCTGCTTGCGCAGAGGAGAATCCAGCCTGTAAAGGCCCCATCGTCAGGGAACCAAAACATAATCTAGATACACGCAGACCGGTTTTGCCAAGATATCGGTATTCCATATTTTCAATCCTGCAAATAGTGGCGCACAAGTTCCTGCAGAAGCTCGTCCCGATCGATTTTGCAGATCAATGTACGTGCGTTTTTATGGTTGGTAATATAGGTGGGATCCTCGGAGAGGATGTAACCGACAATTTGATTGATGGGATTGTATCCCTTTTCCACGAGCGCGCTGTATACTTCGGTAAGCGCAGCTTTCATAGCACGGTGGCGTTCATCTGCGATATTAAATTTGATTGTGCTGTCAAACATGACGGACACCTCCTGAAAAAATTCCCAAATCCCTTTTTTATGTTTTTTAGTTTACAGCATTTTCCCATTTCTGTAAAGCCTTTTGACATAAAAACTGGAATTTTGGTTTTTCCCGGGGCTTTTGGAAGTATGTACAGAGGAAAAGGTTTTTATACAGGAAATTGGAAGCAATTTCCGGGTATCAAATTTCGGGCAAAGCGAAAACTAGGCATGCGTAAAGGAGTTGATTGCATGGTCATCGACAGAATCGCGCTTATTCTTGCGATTATCGGCGCGCTGAACTGGGGAAGCATAGGAATCTTTGGGTTCGACATCGTCGCGTATATTTGCGGCGGCCAGCTTTCCACCGTATCGCGCGTAATTTTTACCCTGGTCGGTATTGCCGGCCTGTGGTGTGTTTCCCTTCTGTTCCGGCAGCGTGAAGAATATAGGGAAGATATGTAAAACAAAAGACGCCGCAATTTAATTTGCGGCGTCTTTTGTTTTGCCTACGCTGAGTCGATGTTGTATATTGAAAAAAGTAAAATAGTTGGAAATGTAGTCCAAAACTATTGAATATCGATTCGAATTTTTGGATATTGGTAGAAACTTAGATGATTTTCCGATATAATAAAACCAGTTGTATGCAAAAATAGTGATTCTATAAAAAGGATGAGGAATATGCAAAGGATAGCGCAGTATGCGCAGCCTGTTTTGTGCGCTTATACAAGGCGGCCGGTTCCCGGCCGTTACCCTGCCGGGCTGGCGTATGGGCTGCATCTTGCCTGGAGCCTTGACGGGCAGCATTTTACCGCATTGCATCGGAATTACGGGATTTTGTATGCGCCGGGGGATATTCGCGCTGATGATACCATTGCGCCCAAAGGAATCAAAGCGCCGTGGATATTCCGCGTTGCGCAGAGCGGCTACGGGATTGCAGCGGTGCGGATTCGGGAAGACGGCGCTGTGGATGCGCAGGATTATGGAAGCATCCTGGTCTGGAATACGGAGGACTTTATCGATTTTGATGGACCCTACAGGATTTGTTTCCCTTGCCAAACGGCGATCATTGCCGTACAGATCCGCTATGAGAAAGATCAGGGATTGTATCATGCACTCTGGCGGGACGAGATGGGCAGGGCATATGCTGCCGCCTGCGCATCGCTTCGCGAATTTGCAGAAGCTTGCGCATCTCCGGCAGAATGGCCGCAGGTGCCGGTTCCGCCGGATCTGCCCGAAGATGCGGTGATGGGGAACTGTGTGGAAATTTGCACAAGTCTTGCAGACCGTGTGCGTATGGCCTGGGACAGCATATATGCACAGGGTGTGTATGTGCCGGACGTGGTTACCGCCTCGGATATACAGGAAGCCGCTCAGGTCAGGGCTCAGATTCGGTATTGTGATGGTTCAAGCACAACACGTGCAGTGGACTGGGATCTGAGCCGGGTTGATTTTGAAAAAGCCGGAAGCTATCCGGCTTACGGTGTTGTACACAGGCCGTATACGGGTTTCCCGCTTGCGCAGGGGTTTGCCGACCCGGTTGTATTTCCTTGGAACGGAAACTATTATTTTCTGGCGACAAATGACAATACCGGCGCCATCGGTTTGTTTATCCGGGAAGCAGCGTGCGCCGAAGCATTGTTTTCTGCGGATGCAGTGGAGCATCTGATTCTTGCGCCGGATGAAGAACGGGGGTTTGTGCAAACATTCTGGGCGCCGGAATTGCATGAAATTGGAGGCCGGCTGTATATTCTTTTTGCTGTAAGCGGGAAAGCATGGGGACCGCAATGCCATATGATGCGTTTGAAGAAGGATGCCAGCCCCAGTGAAGCGGGAAGCTGGGAAACGCCGGTTCGTGTTTGCAGGGCAGACGGTTCTGCTTTGGCTGAAGAGGGAATCACGCTGGATATGACGTATTTCAAAACGGGTACAGGCGCTTACCTTGCCTGGTCCTACCGCAGGCATATTGGTACGCCGAAAGATACGGGATCGATGCTCTGTCTTGCAAAGGCGGATGAAGCTGCGCCCTGGAAACTTGCAGGAGAGCCAATGCTTTTGTCGCGTCCACTGCTGGGCTGGGAAAACTGTGAGCATACGATCAATAATGAAGCGCCCTATGCCCTGCTGCATGGCGGGAAGGTTTACCTGTGCTATTCCGGCGGAGCAGCAAACCGGTATTCCTATGCAGTCGGGATGCTGACAGCCGATGCCCGGGCCGATCTGACGGACCCGGCCGTGTGGAAAAAGGCTTCGACGCCGGTCATATCCTTTGCGTCTGTTGAAGGGGAATATGGACCGGGGCATGCATCGTTTTTTACAGATGCGGAAGGAAATCAGATGATTGCGTATCTTGCGGTTCGGGGATATGACCAAAATTTACGCTGTACGGGTATCCGGCGCGTTCATTTTGATCTACAGGACCGTCCGGTTTTTGATCTGTCGGCGCAGCGGGATCTTCCGGATGCACTTTGCCGCGTAAAAACGCGGATAAAAGTCGTGAAATAGAGAGAAAAGGAGCGACAAATATGAAAAAACAGGCTTTTAATCCTTATTTGCCGTCTTGGGAATACATACCCGACGGAGAACCCTATGTATTCAACAATCGGGTCTATGTTTATGGTTCGCATGACTTTTACAACGGATATGTCTTTTGCCAGGGGGATTATGTCTGCTGGTCTGCACCGGTGACAGATCTGGCAGATTGGCGTTATGAAGGCGTAATTTATCCGAAGACGGAAGACCCCTTTAACCCGGAAGGGAAAATGTGCCTTTATGCGCCGGATGTTACCCAGGGGCCGGATGGCCGTTATTATCTTTATTATGTGTTGGATAAAGTGGATGTCGTATCCGTAGCTGTATGCGACAGTCCTGCCGGCCGCTATCGTTTTTATGGCTATGTACAGTATCCGGACGGTACGCTGCTGGGGAAAAAAGCGGGAGATGAACCGCAGTTTGATCCAGCCGTTCTTTTGGAAGACGGGAAAGTATATCTGTATACCGGTTTTTGCGGCCGCGGGGATAAGACCCGGCATGGCGCAATGGCAACGGTGCTGGACGGGGATATGCTGACGGTTCTCGAGGCGCCGAAAATCGTTGCGCCCGGCAGCGAATATAGTGCCGGGACGGATTTTGCCGGGCATGCTTTCTTTGAAGCGCCCTCCATTCGAAAAATTGGCGATACCTATTATCTTGTTTACTCTTCACAGGTGATGCATGAGTTATGTTATGCCGTGAGCAAGTCCGCAACGGAAGGCTTCCGTTACGGCGGCGTAATTGTTTCCAACTGCGATATCGGTATTGACCGCTATAAACCGGCCGATATGCCTGCCGCTTATGGGTCCAATAATCATGGCGGGATGGTTCAGGTTGGCGAGCAATGGTATATTTTTTATCATCGTCATACAAACGGGACCTGGTACAGCCGCCAAGGCTGTGCAGAGCCGATTCAAATCCTGGCGGATGGCACAATTCCGCAAGTGGAGATTACTTCCTGCGGCTTAAACGGCGGACCTCTGAAAGGCCGGGGCATATATCCGGCCTATATTGCCTGCCATCTGTTTACAGAGGAGCGCTGCGCCATTGTCCGTCCCGGCCCTTTCCCGAAAGTGATGCAGGATGGCCGCGACGGGGACGAAAACCCTGGGTATGTGGGCAATATCTCCAACAGTGCGACGATTGGATTTAAATCGTTCGATATGCAGGGGGTATCCTGCATCGGGATTGCAACAAGGGGATATGCCAAAGGCGTCTTTGAGGTGCGTACAGCCTGGGATGGAGAAGTTTTGGCAAGCATTCCGGTCGGCTACAGCAACGTGTGGGAAAGCGCGCAGGCGCAGGTAAAAATGCCCGATGGTGTACATGCGTTGTATTTGACGTTCCGGGGATTTGGAAATTGCAGCTTACAGTACGTGTCATTAAGCTGACAACAGGAAAAGAGCGCGCAGCGAAAACCGCGCGCTCTTTTATCTAAAAAAAATCAGGAGAAGAGAAGGCGCCTTTTACGGTTTGCCGTGCTCAAAATCCAGATATACGGGACTTTTCCGCAAAGGATTTGCGCCGCGCATGGTTTCTTCCAAATATCCCAGCGCCCACAACCGGTCCGCCTGCGCTTCCAATTGGAAAAGTGTGCGGTCAGCCCCGGACAGAGCTTGCCCCGAAGCGGGCTTGGTAATAATGGGTCGATCTTTTGGAAGCTGTGCCAGCACGTTTCTGCCTGTCCGGTTTAACGCCAGGACTCTTATATAGGAAGGCAGCACTGCCTGATGCACTGCCTGCAGCCCGGTATAAGCCGCCATAACAATGCGGCGGATACGTGCATGGGTATAACGTTTGGTTTTAACCTGCATATACAGTGCGGCGAGCGTGGGGGCATCCTGTGCAGCACGGAAAAGGCGGTGCTCCAGTCCTTCGCAGACGTCGGGCAGTTTTGCAAAATCTTCCGGTTGCATTCGCCGAAGCTGTGCCAGTATGGCGCGTTCCAGCGCCTGCACCGTAACCGGCGCACGCCCCGCTGCCCGTTCGACCCGGTAGGCTTCTACCGAATCCGGTGTCAGGAAAGTACGCGCGTCGCCCCCGGCGCAAAGAATGCGCCGGATAAAAGAAGCGCTTGCCGTCGAACCGGAGAAATCCGCATTGTGCCCTGCGCCCATGCGGGGGATTGCCAACGGATGCAGGGTAGGATAATTGGTCATTGCACGCAGGTACTCAAGGGCAAGCGTGTTGTTTGGCTGGGAAAGTAATGCAGCCGCTTTGAGGTCAAAGGCGCCGACAGCACAGGCGAGCGCACGGGGATAGTCAAGTCCCTGTGCCAGATATAGCCGAAGCATTTCTTCGACAGCCTTTTGGGTACAGAGTGCCGCAGCGTGCATAAGTGCTTGGGAATCCGCGCATTCTGCCCCAAAAGACAGCGTACCGGCCCCGAGTATTGCCGCCAGATGAACGCCCGCCCGCGCAAAACGTGCAGCTGCGGACATGGCAAAAGCGTGCGGCAGTTCCACTACAAGATCTGCGCCGCCGTATATGGCGGTTTTAGCGCGGACGTGTTTATCAAGAATAGCGGGTTCCCCGCGCTGGACGAATTGTCCGCTCATGATGCATACGATGGCGTCATGGCCTGCACGCCGCGTTGCCTGGATATGGGCAGCATGTCCGCAATGAAATGGGTTGTATTCACAAACAATTGCGGCAATATTCATGGTCGTCTCCTGTTGTTTTTTGCGGTAAATTTGGTATAATAAGAATGGATTTAATGGGATGTCCGCGCATTTGTTGCGTATAATAATCCATTTGCTGACGCAGGGGAATGCGGCGCAAAATCGATAGAGGGGGACTGGTATGAGAATCATTTTTATCCGACACGGAGATCCCGATTATGAACACGACAGCCTTACGGAGAAAGGCTGCCGGGAAGCTGTGCTTTTGGCAAACCGTGTGGCAAAATGGAAGGATATCGACGCTTTTTATGTCTCGCCAATGGGCCGTGCACAGGCGACTGCAAAGCCTTCTCTCGAGCGCCTGGGCCGGGAAGCAACGACATTGAACTGGATGCGCGAAGTAGCCGGGAGGGTCCGACTGCCGAACCAGAGTGGTCCGCATATCCCGTGGGATTTTATGCCGGATTACTGGACGAAAATGCCCGAAATCTATGATCGGGAAAACTGGGTTAATTCCGAAGTGATCCGTACGGGCGATACTGCGCGAGAATGGGAATACATAAAAAGTTCGCTTGACTGGCTGCTGCGCGATTATGGTTATCGGCGCGAAGGGAACCTTTATAAGGTTGAGGAACATAGTGACAAAACGATTGTGCTGTTTTGCCATATGGGTGTGACATTGTTTATGCTTGGGCATCTGCTGAATATCTCGCCGATGCTTTTGATGCATGGTTTCGATATACCGCCCACCGGCGTAACGATTGCAGCGAGCGAAGAAGTTGTACCGGGTACAGCATATTTCCGCTGCCATATGTTCGGTGATACCCGGCATCTCTATGAAGGAGGGGAACCGGTTTCCCAGTCTGGTTACTTTGCACCGCTGTTTCAGGAAGTGTAAAATTGAACTGGAACCGGAACCAGATTTTTTGCCCGTAAGTTTCGATAAAAGTTTAGGGAAAAGCTTGCGTTTGGCGCAAAAATATTGTAGAATGAACGGTGGTGTTGTGTATCCATTGTATCATGCCAGGCTTTATTTTGCAAGCGCTGCGGGATTCCGGAGGGAATAACGGGGCATCCGGCGTTTGCCGGCGGGTTTGTAATGGCATATGCTGTGGCGTTATCGTTTACGATAATCCAGGTGTAGACGCTAGTGTTGTGCTCACATACACCGCGCATCCTTTAAAAATACAAAAAAGAAAGGTCTGAGTTTGTTGCATATTCTCGTCATCAATGCGGGAAGCTCCTCGCTGAAGTATCAGTTCTTTAACATGGACAACCGTGAAGTCCTTGCAAAGGGTATTTGTGAGCGTATTGGCGCAGGCGGACATATGCGCCACAGTGTTGCAGGAAAAGTCGTGCTGGAAAAGGATACCGACATGCCGGATCATTCGGTTGCGGTTGAAAACGTTTTGGCGGCGTTAACCGACGCAGATTATGGCGTGATCTCTGATATGAGTATGGTCGATGCCGTCGGACATCGTGTTCTCCATGGCGGACAGAAGTTTTCTGGAAGTATGGTGGTTAACGATGCAGTTCTGGCTGCAATTGAGGAATGCATCCCGCTTGGCCCGCTCCATAATCCGGCCAATCTGATGGGGATCCGCGCCTGTCAGAAGGTGATGCCCGGTGTGCCGCAGGTTGCGGTTTTTGAGACGGCTTTCCATCAGACCATGCCTGAGCAGAGTTATCTGTATGCGATCCCATATGAATATTATGAGAAATACGGGATCCGGAAATACGGCTTCCACGGTACATCGCACCGCTATGTATCTGCACGTTGTGCGGAATTGTATGGCAAGCCGGCAGAAGAGCTGAAAATTATCACCTGCCATCTTGGCAATGGCTCGTCTGTGGCCGCAGTGAAAGGCGGAAAATGTTTCGATACCTCGATGGGCCTGACCCCGCTGGATGGGCTTGTGATGGGGACGCGCTGCGGTTCGATTGACCCGGCGGTTGTGGGCTTTATTTCCGAGCAGACCGGCGCTTCCGCATCGGATGTCGTCACCATGCTCAATAAGGAGTCCGGCCTTTTGGCGGTTTCCGGCATTTCGGGCGATTATCGTGATGTCAGTGCTGCTGATGAAGCGGGAAACCATCGCGCGCATATTGCACGTGAGATGCTGTTCCAGTCGATCAAGCGGTATATCGGCGGATATGCGGCTGAAATGGGTGGTGTAGACGCGCTGGTCTTTACAGCCGGAATCGGGGAAAACAACGACTATCTGCGCCAGAGAGTGGCCGATGGGCTGGAGTTTATGGGAATTTCCGTTGATCCGGCAAAGAATGCCGGCCGAGGGGAAGACCGTGAAATCAGTGCCGAGGGTGCCCGTGTGCGGACGTTTGTTATCTCTACCGACGAAGAGTTGATGATCGCAATGGATACAGAGGAACTGACCTCGAAATGAGTTCGTTAAAATCCGGCGCGGCTTTCAAACCGGTTTTTAAGTATAGAAAGGTTTACAAATTTTATAGGAGGAATTCTAATGGCCAGAAAATTCAAGACCATGGACGGCAATAACGCTGCGGCATACGTGTCCTATGCGTTTACCGAGGTTGCGGGTATTTACCCGATTACGCCTTCGAGCCCCATGGCAGACTATGTTGACCAGTGGGCAGCCGCGGGTCAGAAGAATATTTTCGGCACGACTGTAAAAGTTGTGGAAATGCAGTCTGAGGCAGGCGCTGCCGGTACCGTCCACGGCTCTCTTGCCGCTGGTGCATTGACAACGACTTATACTGCTTCCCAGGGCTTGCTGCTCATGATCCCGAATATGTATAAAATTGCGGGCGAACTTCTGCCGGGCGTTTTCCATGTTTCCGCCAGAACCGTCGCATCGCATGCGCTGAATATTTTCGGCGACCATTCCGACGTTTACGCCTGCCGTCAGACCGGTTTTGCAATGCTTGCAGAAGGCAATGTTCAGGAAGTTATGGACCTGGCTGCTGTAGCGCATCTTTCGGCGATCAAGAGCCGTGTACCGTTTTTGAACTTCTTTGACGGCTTCCGTACATCGCACGAGATCCAGAAGATCGCGATCTGGGACTATGAAGACCTGAAGGAAATGTGCGATATGGACGCAGTCGAAGCGTTCCGCGCCCGTGCCCTGAATCCGGAACATCCGGTTATGCGCGGTTCCCACCAAAACGGTGATATTTTCTTCCAGAACCGTGAAGCTTCCAACCGTTACTACGAAGCAGTTCCGGGTATTGTGGAAGACTACATGAATAAGGTTAACGCCAAACTGGGCACAGACTATAAACTTTTCAACTATTACGGCGCGCCGGATGCAGATCGCGTTATCATTGCGATGGGTTCCGTCTGCGACGTTGCCGAAGAAGTGATTGATTACCTCAATGCACATGGTGAAAAGGTCGGCCTGATTAAGGTTCGCCTGTATCGTCCGTTTGCTGCGGACCGCCTGATTTCCGCGCTGCCGAAGACCGCGAAGAAGGTTGCGGTTCTCGACCGTACGAAGGAACCGGGTGCGCTTGGCGAGCCGCTTTACCTTGACGTAGTTACCGCTTTTGCCAATGCCGGACTCGGTGTGAAGGTCATCGGCGGCCGCTATGGTCTTGGTTCCAAGG
>CALWJF010000017.1 GCA_944380935.1 uncultured Clostridia bacterium | reverse complement strand
CCTGTTCGCCAGAAAAACTTTCGAGGTCCTGCACAAAACGCCGTGCCTCTACCTCGTCGGAACAGACAACCAATACCCGGCGCTGTGTGGAGTGTCGAAGTGCGGCGATCAAATGCGCCATATGTACGCCAGAAAGCCCGCCGAGCGCAATGCACTCGCCGAGCTTTAAAGCAGATAAAATTCTTGGATATTGAGAAATTTGGGTAAACGCTTCTAGTAGTGCGTAGATAAGAACCACGCTCCTTTAAAGGGGATTACATACGGCGCCATTGTACGCCTTGCGGCGTATCCGTCAAAAGGATTCCCCGCGCCTTTAATTCATCACGAATACGATCGGCTTCTGCGAAGTTTTTGGATTTTTTTGCCTGTGTGCGCGCTGCAATCAATGCAAGAATTTCCGCATCGTCTTCCTCTGCATCCGCATTGGTCGTCTGGGATACCTGTTTGCACTTCTTTGCCGATTCTATCAGATCAAGAGATAAAACGGTGTCGAATTCCTGCAACAGCTGGATTTTTGTTCGGTCGTTTACCGAGGATTTGAGTACGTCATACAAAGCGGTAATTGCTAGGGAAGTGTTTAAATCATTATCCAGCGCTGCAGTAAATCCTGTGCGTAAATCCTGCGCACCCTGTGCGTCAAACGCGGAGGTATCATCGAAATCGAGAGCAGCAATACGCGAAAGCAGGCGTGTATATGCTGCTGAAGCATTGTCAAGCGCATCATAAGAAAAAACGAGCGTACGGCGGTAATGCGATTGGAGGCAGAAGAACCGATACGCGAGCGGATTATAACCTTTGCTTTCCAATAAGGATACTGTCAAAAATTCGCCTGAAGATTTGCTCATTTTTCCGGAATTGGTATTTAAGTGCATGACATGGAACCAGTAATTGCACCATTTGTGACCCAAATAAGCTTCGCTTTGTGCGATCTCATTGGTATGATGCGGGAATGCGTTGTCAATTCCGCCACAGTGAAGGTCCAGCTTTTCGCCAAGATGCTTAATGCTGATGCCGGTACACTCAATATGCCAGCCCGGATATCCAATCCCCCATGGGCTATCCCATTTTAATTCCTGATCTTCAAATTTGGACTTGGTAAACCAAAGCACAAAGTCTGTCTTGTTTCGCTTGTTTTCGTCGGCTTCAACACCTTCCCGTACACCAACTTCCAAATCTTCGGCGTTATGTTTATTAAAAACATAATACTCTTCCAGCTTTGAAGTATCGAAATAGACATTTCCTCCAGCAAGATAAGCATAGCCTTTTTCAAGCAGAGTGGAAATAATTTGAATATAGGAATCAATGCAGTGCGTAGCCGGCTCCACAACGTCCGGTCGTTTAATATTTAACTTCCGACAATCATCAAAAAATGCATCTGTATAAAATGCGGCGATCTGCATGACCGTTTTGTGTTCACGTTGAGCGCCTTTCAGCATTTTATCTTCGCCCGTATCGCCATCGCTTGTCAGGTGCCCTACATCAGTAATATTCATAACCCGGCGTACGGAAAGCCCGGTGTAACGCAGGTATTTTTCCAATACATCCTCCATGATATAGCTGCGCAAGTTTCCGATATGGGCATAATGATATACGGTTGGGCCGCAGGTATACATGCTGACCTTTCCAGGCTCATTGGGAATAAATTCTTCTTTTTTATGATAAAGACTATTATAAAGCTGCATGGGAAAGTTACTCCTTCAGGCTTTTATTTATCCGCAGTCAGGCGGATCAGAGAGCGGTTCTTATAAAAATAGTCAATCCCGCTGTAAAGCGTAATGGCGACGACAATCCAGGTCAGAATCAGTTTGATCCATTCAGGATGGGGGATAAAGGAAAAGTTTTCGATATGCAAGAGCATAATTATACAGTAAATACATTGGGAAAAGGTTTTGATTTTTCCGGATAGATCAGCGGCCAGTACGGTGCCTTCTCCCATGGCGACAACCCGTAGTGAGGTTACTGCAAGTTCGCGTGAAATGATAAGCATAAGCGCAACAAAAGGAATATCGCCTTGGCGGGTAAAAAGCAGCAGTGCGGCAATAATCAGAAGCTTGTCAGCAAGCGGGTCCATAATCTTTCCAAAAGAAGTAACCAGTTTTTTACGGCGAGCAATTTGCCCATCAAAAAAATCCGTCACAGCAGCAAGGATGAATACAAAAAGCGCAGCCCAATGTGCCCCGGGAGTACTTTGTGTTTCCAGAATCCAAAATATAGGAATTAAAACGATCCTAAAGAGCGTCAAAGCATTTGGCAAAGTCATAGGAAAAAACACCTCTTATTCTATCCGTTCTCCAACGGGATCGCCGTCAATTTCGTCATGGATGCGAACTTTTACAAACTCTCCGGCCTTAGTTTTAAGTTTTGGTGAAAGGAAAAAGATTTTCCCGTCAACATCCAAGCTTTCCGCATAGGAACGTCCGTAATAACATTCGGCTGTCCGATCGTAGCCTTCGGTCAAGACCGTTAATTCATGGTCTACCAGACCTTGATTGTATTTTGTAAGAATACGGTCCTGAATGTCCATTAATGTATTTTGCCGTTTGATCTTGATTTCTTCATCAATTTGATCCGGCATTTCTGCTGCCAACGTTCCTTCTTCCTGAGAATAGGTAAAGACACCAGCTTTTTGAAATTTC
>CALWJF010000016.1 GCA_944380935.1 uncultured Clostridia bacterium | reverse complement strand
TTCAAAGAGAAAGCATCCTTCATTCAGCGGTGGAATTTACCGACGGTTCGATTGTTGCGCAATTGGCTTCGCCAGATATGCGTTTGCCCATTCAATATGCGCTGACCTACCCACATCGCCTGCCCTGCCCTGCGCCGTCGCTCGATTTTTCTCGCATTACAACTTTGCATTTTGGCCGTCCGGATACAGAAGCTTTCCCCTGTCTGGAACTTGCCATAAAAGCAGCACAAAGCGGGGGCAATCGGGCTGCAGTTGTTAATGGCGCCAATGAAATAGCCGTTGCACGTTTCTTGCACGGGGAAATCCCTTTTGGCCGAATTCCGGAACTGGTTGCACTTGCGCTGGATAAGGTTCCCTATGCATCCATTTCTACGCTCGACGATGTCCTTGCCGCCGACCGTGCTGCACGTGAAGCAGTGATGGACTGAGCGTACCGTTTTTTGAAAGAGGTTGATTCGCATTACTATTATCTACGCAATCCTGATCTTTGTTGTTCTTATTTTGATTCATGAGACCGGGCATTTCCTGGCCGCAAAGGCCTGCGGCGTGCAGGTCAATGAATTTGCGCTTGGGCTTGGCCCAGCACTTTTTAAGAAAAAACTCGGAGAAACCGTTTATGCCATCCGTGCGTTACCCTTTGGCGGGCAATGTGTAATGGAGGGCGAAGACGAAGGCTCGGATAATCCCCGCGCATTTCCGAACGCTGCGCGTTGGAAACGTTTTATCATCCTGGCAGCGGGAGTCTTTATGAATTTCCTGCTTGGGCTTATCATTTTAATTTGCCTGATTGCACCCGAGCAGGAATATGTTACGACAAAAATCGATTCTGTTATGGATAAATTTACGGCTGGGGATGCCATTCAGCCTGGTGATCGTATTATTTCAATTGATGGCCGAAAGGTCTGGCTTTCTTCTGACATTGCTACTGCGCTCAGTACCGGAAGTGATTATATATATGATATTGTGATTGAACGGGATGGCGAACGCATCGAGTTACCAGATTTATATATTGAACCGCAACCTTATGAAGAAAACGGCGAAACCGTTTATTATTACGGCCTGCGTTATCAGGTAGATCAATTGGATTTCTGGGAAGTTTTACGCCAGTCCTGGTACAATGCCATAAATATGGTGCGGATGGTCTTTGACACCTTTGCCATGCTATTCCGTGGGCAAGTAGGGTTTAACGACCTGTCCGGTCCGATAGGGATTGTTGCCGTAATGAGTGACGTGGCCCAACAGTCCATGTATTCATTCTGGTATCTAAGCGCATTTATTGCGATTAATCTGGCAGTAATGAATTTGCTGCCGATTCCTGCGCTGGATGGCGGACGTATTTTCTTTTTGCTGATTGAGGCAGTTACGCGCCGTAAAATCAACGAAAAATTTGAAGGCATTCTCAATGCCACCATGCTGATCCTGCTCCTTGGACTTATGATCGCGGTTGCCGCAAAAGATATTGTTACTTTGGTAAGAGGATAATTTATGGAGCGAAGAAAATCCAGACGCATTTTTGCCGGCAAGGTAGCTATTGGCGGAAGCGCGCCTGTTAGCATTCAGTCAATGACCAATACGGATACACGGGATTGTGCAGCAACTATTGCCCAGATTGAGCGTCTTGTGGAAGCAGGATGCGAAATTGTGCGTGTCGCTGTACCCGACCGCGCTGCAGTGCAGGCGCTTCCGGAAATCCGGAGGCATTGTCCAATCCCTCTGGTTGCGGATATCCATTTTAACCATATCCTTGCTATTGCTGCAGCGGAAGCTGGCGTAGATAAAATTCGGATTAATCCTGGAAATATTGGTTCCCAGGAACGAGTGCGGGAAGTTGTTGCCGCTTGCCGCGCTCATGGCATTCCGATCCGTATTGGTGTCAATTCCGGTTCAGTTGAACGGGAATTGCTTGCCAAGTATCCCGGCGATCTCCCACGTGCAATGGCGGAAAGTGCGCTCAGGCATGTTCGCATTCTGGAAGCAGAAGGTTTTTACGATATTTGCCTTTCCCTGAAGGCATCCGATGTACCTACAACCATTGCTGCCTATCGGACAGTTGCCGAATTGTGCCCCTATCCGCTGCATCTGGGCGTAACACATGCCGGCACACCGGCAATGGGCAACATCAAAGCAGCGGCTGGTATTGGTGGACTTCTGGCTATGGGAATCGGCGATACGGTACGCGTTTCCCTGTCCTCGGATCCGGTTGAAGAAGTGAAAAGTGCGCGTGAAATTTTACGTGCAGTTGGCGTTCGTCGTGATTTTGCAGAGGTGATTGCTTGTCCTACGTGCGGACGTTGTCAAATTGATCTGATTGAGATCGCAGAAGCAGTCGAACGCGCGGTTAAGGATATTCACCAGCCGATAAAAATTGCAGTTATGGGCTGCGCCGTTAATGGCCCCGGTGAAGGGCGAGAAGCAGATATTGGTGTTGCCTGTGGAAAAGGTGACGGCCTTTTATTCCGCAAGGGTGAAATTTTGTACAAAGTGCCGCGCGCCGAAATTATTCCGGCGCTTTTAAAGTTGGCGGATGATGTATTAAACGGAGAACAATTATGAGTACGCCGCTTGGCAGAATTTTTAAGCTGTATACCCCTTCTCCTGTATTTCAGGAACAATTTTCGCATATCTGTGTGGAGGCAATGACCGGAGACCGGGCAGGAAATGCAATAATTATCCATGCTACCAGTCCGGAACCTGTATCGTTTCTTTCCGAAGTAGAAAATGCCATCCGAACGCTTTACGGGCTGGATCGGTTTTCGATTGAGCTGCGTGTCCGCCAGGCTTTTTCCATAGATGCGCTCCCGGATATTTACAGCCAGATCAAGCAGGAGTTTCCTGCCACCAACGGTTTCCTGAACGGCGCGCAGAGTCAGGTTGACATGCAAAAGCATACGCTTTCCATTCAGCTGCGCGGCGGCGGAAGCGATATTTTGCGTCATTGCGGCGCTGGCCGCCGTATAGAACAACTGTTAGAAGAACGGTTTTCTCTCCATATGAATGTTGTTCTTCTGGATGGCAATGCCGACACATCTTTTGATAAGGAAAAGGTCCTTTCCCAAATCTTGGAAAGTGCGCCGCATACGAAAGTTGAAACGGGGAAAAAAGTCGCTCCTGCTGCACCAAAATTTTCGGTGGATACAACCGGCGACCAGACTGTTATTTGGGGCAAACCTGGGAAGGATGCTCCGGTATATATATCAGAATTGACCATGGATCTTGGCTATGTTACGGTGACAGGTGATATTTTTGAAACTGACCACCGTAATATTACTACAAAACCGCGTGATAATGCTCCTTCCCGTAATCTTGGTATTGTGAATTTTTGCATTACCGATTATACGGGTTCGCTGCGTGTTTCCAAGTCGATGGACGTAGATAAGGCAGCTCCGATTATGGAAGCAATCCACACTGGCATGACCGTTTGCGTACAGGGACGTGTATCCTACAATAATTATGAAAAGGAACTCGTTTTAACGCCAAGCTGCATTTTGAAGGCCAAACAAACCGAACGTGCGGATACTGCGTCGGACAAGCGTGTAGAATTACACCTGCACACCAATATGAGTTCCATGGATGCTGTCAGTTCTGCCACCGATTTAATTAAGCAGGCTGCAAAATGGGGGCACCGCGCCATTGCAATTACAGATCATGGTGTTGTCCAGGCTTTTCCGGAAGCCATGAATGCAGCAAAAAAAGCTGGAATCAAAGTCATTTATGGTGTTGAAGCTTATTATGTAAACGATTTAATCGGACCGGTAAAAGGCTCTATGCATTGTCCGATTGATGGGGAAATCGTCGTTTTTGACCTTGAAACGACGGGATTCAAACCGGATACAGAACGTATTATTGAAATCGGCGCTGTAATTATCAAAAGTGGGGAAATTATTGATCGGTTTTCTGAATTTGTCAATCCTGGGAAGCCGATTCCTGCCAATATTACGCAGCTCACCGGCATTTCTGATGAAATGGTGGCGGATGCAGATCCAATTGAAGTTGTGCTCCCGCGTTTTCTGGACTTTATTGGTGAACGCCCTGTAGCAGCACACAATGCGGATTTTGATGTCGGCTTTATTGCATATAACTGCGAACAACTGGGTTATGAACGCGAATTCACCTCAATAGATACTCTGCCTTTGTCGCGTGCGCTGCTCCCGCATCAACGGCACCACAAATTAAACGATGTCGCTGAGGCTCTGGGCGTCGGTGATTTCAACCACCACAGGGCCTGCGATGATGCAGAAACAACCGGCAAAATCCTGATAAAATTCTTTTCCGAGCTGGCAAATTCCGGTGTACAGGATATTCAGCAGCTCAACCTTACGTTGCGGGATCGTGGCAGTTCAAATACCTCCTATCACTTTATCATTCTCGTAAAAAATATGGTGGGGTTGAAAAACCTTTACATATTAATTTCTGAAGCCCATTTGCATCATTTTAAAAAGCGCCCGATCATCCCCCGCTCCCTGCTGGATCAACACCGGGAAGGTTTGATTTTTGGTTCTGCCTGTGAAGCTGGGGAATTGTTCCGCGCAGTTGTGGCAAAGCGGCCATGGAGCGAATTGAAAAAAATCGCATCTTATTATGACTATCTGGAAATTCAACCCATTGGAAATAATCGCTTTATGCTGCGGGACGGTACAGCTACAGACGAAGCGCAACTGCGCAGTTTCAATGAAACGATAGTCCGTCTCGGGCAAAGTCTGAATATCCCTGTTGCGGCAACCGGAGACGTACATTTTCTGGAGCCGCGCGATGAAATTTTCCGGCGTATTTTAATGGCCGGACAAGGATTTTCGGATGCAGATCAGCAGCCGCCTCTATACTTTAAACCGACCCAGGAAATGCTGGAAGAATTTTCTTACCTCGGCGCGTCAAAAGCGCATGAGGTTGTTGTAGAAGTACCAAACCGCATTGCCGATTTGTGTGAAGAAATTCGACCTGTTCCTTCTGGAACGTATCCGCCTTCCATTGAGCATTCCGCAGAAGATCTGCAGCGCATTTGTTATGAAAAAGCATATGAGCTGTATGGTGATCCGCTTCCGGAAGCTATTGCGCAACGCATCGAAGCGGAACTGAAGCCCATCATACATAATGGTTTTGACGTTATGTATATGACCGCGCAGAAGTTGATCAAAAAGTCCAATGACGCTGGATACCTGGTTGGTTCACGTGGCTCAGTTGGAAGCTCCGTAGTGGCGTATTTTTGCGGCATTACGGAAGTGAATCCGCTTCCTCCTCATTATATATGTACCTGCAAACATATGGAATTCGGAGACCATGAAAAATATGGTTGCGGTGCGGATATGCCGGATAAGATCTGCCCGGTTTGTGGAAAACAATATCGTAAAGATGGCTTTAATATCCCGTTTTTTACTTTTCTGGGCTTTAATGCGGAAAAAGAGCCGGATATAGATCTCAATTTTTCCGGAGAATACCAGACGCAAGCACATCGGGATTGTGTGGAATTATTCGGCGAAGGGCAGGTTTTTAAAGCCGGTACGATCGGAACCATTGCCAGTAAAACCGCTTATGGTTTTGTACGAAAATACGCGGAGGAACGCGGACTTGAACTCTCAAAATCCGAAATTAACCGCTTAACCATTGGATGTACCGGCGTCAAACGGACTACGGGTCAACATCCCGGAGGATTAATCATCGTTCCGCGGGATCGTACAATTTACGAATTTTGTCCTGTACAGCATCCTGCCGACGATATGGATTCCGACATCATTACAACGCATTTCGACTTCCACTCTATCCACGATAATCTGCTCAAGTTGGACATGCTCGGCCACGATAATCCGACAATTATTAAACACATAGAAGATATGACCGGCTATAAAGCGACAGAAATTCCGCTTGATGATCCGGATACAGTCGGTATCTTTACCGATATCCATCATTTATGTGATAAAAACGGGAAACCGCTTGAACCGGATGATATTTTGGGGGTTACCGGCGCTGCTGCTGTTCCCGAATTTGGAACACAATTTGCAAGGCAGATGCTGATTGATACCAAACCGCACAATTTTGATGGCCTTGTCCGAATTTCTGGACTATCTCACGGTACAGATGTTTGGATGGGCAATGCTGCGGATTTAATTAAAGCCGGAACCGCAACGTTAAACGAAGTGATTTCAGCGCGCGACGATATTACGATGTTCCTGATTGATAAAGGCATGGACCCTTCCCTTTCCTTTAAAACCAGCGAAGCCATACGAAAAGGCAAGGGAATTGTTCCGGAAACTGTTGAAATTATGCAGCAGCATGGTGTACCACAATGGTATATTGATTCCTGCCAAAAGATTAAATATCTTTATCCGAAAGCGCATGCTGTCGCTTATGTACTGATGGCTTTCCGTATCGCCTGGTATAAAGTGCATTATCCGCTTCCATTTTACAGTGCCTATTTTTCAATCCGGGCCGTCGGTTTCGATGTTCGTACGATGAGTGCAGGTCTTGATGAAACACGCCGGCTTTACAAAGAGCTTTCTACCAAGCCTGACGCAACCGCCAATGAAAAAGATACGGTCGTTACACTTGAAGTCGTTTACGAATATTATAAACGGGGCTTCCGATTTGGGAAGCTGGATATTTATCGTTCTGCTGCTGACCAATTTTTAATCGACGGCGATACGCTAATCCCACCGCTTACAAGTCTCCCTGGACTGGGATTAACTGCCGCACAGGATAT
>CALWJF010000015.1 GCA_944380935.1 uncultured Clostridia bacterium | reverse complement strand
AGTTCTACAAAATGGGCAGCTTGCTCTACACGCTGTGCAATTTCTTCTTCGGTGCAGCCCATATTTCGCGGACCATAAGCGATATCCCGTCGAACAGTTTCTTCGAAAAGCTGATATTCCGGATATTGAAACACCAGTCCGACACGAGCGCGCAAATCTTTCAGATTATACCCTTTGGAATGAATATTGATCCCGTCAAGCCGGATCTCGCCGGAATAGGGCTTAAGCAGACCGTTCAGATGCTGCATCAACGTGGATTTACCCGATCCGGTATGTCCAATTACGCCGACAAATTCCCCTTGCGTAATAGTAAAACTGACATCATCAAGCGCCACATGTTCGAACGGTGTCGAAGGGCTGTAAATATATTTTAAATGAACAGCTTCTAAAACCGACAAAACTCTATACCTCGTGTTTCTTTTGAATCAAAGCATACAGAACCCGTGCGCATTCCTCGGCAGTCAGAACATTGGTGTCTACCTTAACTCCAGCCTGACGCAGACGTCGCAGCAATTCCACAGGCTGCGGTACTACCAAGCCGGCCTGTTCAAGCAATTCTGTATCCGCAAAAATCTCGCGCGGCGTCCCATCCTGGAGAATGCGGCCTGCAGCCATAACGAGAATGCGGCCTGCAGCAGCAGCTTCGTCCATATGATGGGTAATTAAAATGACTGTAATGCCCATCTCCTTGTTGAGTTTGTGCACCGTAGTCAAAATTTCCCTCCGCCCAATGGGATCGAGCATTGCCGTCGGTTCATCCAGAATAATGCAGTCTGGCTGCATTGCAAGAATCCCGGCAATTGCAACGCGCTGTTTCTGACCGCCGGAAAGCTGATAAGTCGCATGCTGACGATATTTCAGCATACCCACCGTACGTAATGCCGAATCTACGCGAAGTCGAATTTCAGCCGGGGCAATTCCCAGGTTCTCCGGGGCAAACGCTACGTCTTCTTCCACTACGGTTGCAACAATCTGGTTGTCCGGATTCTGGAATACCATCCCCGCACTGCGTCGAATATCATATAGATGCGCTTCATCGGCTGTATCCATTCCCCAAACCATGACGCGGCCGTGATCGGGTGTCAAAATGACGTTCAGATGTTTGGCCAGTGTGGATTTACCAGAACCATTATGCCCAACGACAGCGACAAATTCCCCACGCTGAATGGTCAGATTTACATCATGCAGCGCGGCATGCGGCTGGGAGTCCTGCATTTTATACGAATACTCTACATGTTCTAGTTGAATCAGATTTTTATCGTTTACCATACCATCCTCGCACTTGCTCCACACGGCAGATAAAAACCGGTTTCTTTTACACGCAACCCAAGTTCCTGACAATCGATCTCAGCTCGGCCGCGCACATTGCAGGCCCCCATAATATACCCCATAACCGAAGGAGAGAGCCCGGTTGAATAGGAAGAAATCAGCATAAAGTCAGGGTCATCGGATAAAAGCTGCATGGTTTCCCGCACAAGCGGATAGAGATCGTTTTCAATTTTCCAAACCTGTCCGCCCGGGCCTCGGCCGTAAGAAGGCGGATCCATGATGATCGCATCGTAGCGATGTCCGCGCCGGAGTTCCCGTGCAACAAACTGCATACAGTCGTCTACAATCCAGCGTATGGGTGTACTTTCCAAACCGGAACTTTTGGCGTTTTCTCTTGCCCATTGTACCATTCCACGTGCAGCATCAACATGGCATACCTGTGCGCCTGCAGCCGCAGCATTGATAGTTGCCGCACCTGTATAAGCAAAAAGATTTAATACACGAGCAGGTTTTCCGGCGGCTATACGCGCTCCAATGCGCGCGGCGGCAAAATCCCAATTGGATGCTTGTTCCGGAAAGACACCGGTATGTTTAAAAGACATTGGTTTTATATTAAACGTGAGGTTTTTATATTGGATCGTCCAGATATCCGGAAGGCGAAGATTTTCCCAGCTTCCCCCACCTCGATCGGAACGATGGTAACGCGCGTCAAAACGTTTCCATCCCACGTTTTTTCGAGGCGTTTGCCAAACGGCCTGCGGATCAGGACGCACCAGGATATAACGCCCCCATCGTTCCAGACGCTCGCCTGCACTGCAGTCGAGAAGATCATAATCCTTCCAGTCAAGGCTTTTCCACATATTTACTCCATCATAATAGAATTACATTATTTTACCGCGTATTCCGGAAGAAGTCAATGGCAAAAGCTTTTAGCTTTTTTAATTTGATAACTAAAAATTGAATTCTAAAGTGATATCAAATCTTGGATTTTTATATTTTAAGCAGGAATTTTTTACAAAAAGTTGAAATTTTACAGAAGAATCACCTATGGCGTGTCCATATCTTTATCAGCATATATTTATGTAAAAAAGGGTTATTGTACTTATTCATATTCAGTACGAATGGTAAAGCTATTTGGAAGATTATAAATCTCCTTTTTCAAAAAGATCGGATAAAAATATGTATCTATTAATTGTTCAAATTTTAACCACTCAAAACAGTGTCGGTGCTCCCATTCTTGTAAATAAAATTTTCCATCTTTGGTAGGCAGTTTTTCCTGCATTATATCCACAAGAAAATAGATGCACAGTTCGTGGTAAGTGAGTTTATCGACATCTTCTTTAAAAAACGCCTGATTTAACCAAAGTGGACGTATGATTGACGGCATAATCTTTAATTCTTCTTTTATTTCTCGGATAATGGCATCTTCTGCGGTTTCCCCCAGTTTAACGCGTCCACCAGGAAGATAATAATAGGGAGAACGTTCATCCTGCATTGCTAGAATTTTCTCATCCTGAATCATTATAGCGCATACTCTGTAATTAAATTTTTTATTTTCTACTTTAAAAGATATATCCATGCTGATACCTCGCAATAATTTTGAATATTTGCTTCAGAGTGAATTATTGTGTTTGTTATGAATAGAAAAAAATCGCAATTCAAAACCGGTTGTGTCTGAATTGCGATTTTCTATTTTGAAAGCCTGGTGTACAAAATAAACACCAGGCTTTATTTGGCGGAGAAGGAGGGATTCGAACCCTCGAGACGCTTTTGACGCCTACACGATTTCCAATCGTGCGCCCTCGACCATGCTAGGCGACTTCTCCAAAAGACAATATTTTTTTGAAAGCTTTGTCAGTATAGCAGAGAAAAAGATAATTGTCAAGATTTTTTTGTGGAATTCTTTGTTTTTGTATTCGCAGATTTATTTAGATTTAGAAAAACAAAATTAATCCTTGATTTTAAACTCTTTTATTAATAATCTTGTTTTTTTATACGAAATATAATATAATAATAAAAAAATAAGAGGTATGAATTTTGAAAAGAAAAGAATTGATTAACGATTTAACGGTTGGTTCCGTTACACCGGTTCTACTGCGTTTTGCGTATCCGGTTATGCTTTCAAACCTGCTGCAAACTGCGTATAATATGGCAGATATGATTGTAGTGGGACGTTTTTCTGGAAATGTTGGACTTTCTGCTGTTTCAGTTGGCGGAGATGTGATGCATTTTTATACCTTTGTAGGAATGGGTTTTGCTACAGCTGGTCAAATTATGATTTCTCATTATGTTGGCGCAGGAGAACGAAACTCTCTTAATAAGGTGATAGGGACGCTTTTTACTTTTGTCTTTTCCCTTGGGTTGATTTTAACTGCTTTTGGTATTGGCTTTGCAGGCAAATTTCTGCAGCTGCTCAATGTGCCGCCGCAAGCTTATGCGGGAGCGTGGTCGTATGTTGTGTGCTGCTGTGCGGGCATGGTATTTATCTTCGGCTATAATGTTGTCAGCGCGGCTTTGCGCGGTATGGGTGATTCGAAGCGCCCAATGCTGTTTATTTGTCTGGCAGCGATTTTGAATATTGTGCTCGATCTTATTTTCGTTGCAGGTTTTGGAATGGGCGCATTTGGCGCTGCGTTGGCGACGGTAATCAGTCAGAGTATGTCGTTTATGCTTTCTATTATATATCTGTATAAAAATCGTATGTCGTTTGGCTTTGATTTCCGGATATCCAGTTTTAGAATTTCTCGGGAACCGATGGGAGTACTTTTAAAACTTGGTATTCCTATTGCAATTCAAACCAGCGCCAGCAGCATTTCTATGCTCTTTGTTGGCTCTTATATTAATGCGTATGGGGTTGTTGTTTCCGCGGTTACGGGTGTTGGAAATAAGCTCAACAGCATAGCGCTGATTGTTGCCAATGCATTGAACACGTCCGGTGCTTCGATTATTGGTCAGTGTTTCGGAGCAGGAAAAACGGAGCGTGTGAAATCGGTGTTTTTTCATGTGTTTGCGTTTGATTTGATTTTCATTACAATTTTAAGTATTTGTATGCTTTGTTTTCCTGGTCAAATTTTTAGTCTGTTTGATACCAGTGCTGAGGTTTTGCAGATGGCGCATGCTTACGCGCCGGTTGCCGCCATTTCTTTTATGGGCTTTGCTTTCCGATCTCCGAGTCTTGCGCTGATTAACGGCCTTGGGCACTCCAAAATCAATTTTATGATGGGCATTATCGAGGGTTTTGTTTTGCGCATTGGGCTGACTTATTTGCTCGGCGTCGTTTTCGATCTCGGGATCCAAGGTTTTTGGTATGGTTCCACAATTGCCAGTTATGGCTATGGACTGGTTGTGTTTCCTTATTTTTTCAGCGGGATGTGGAAAAAACGAAAGAGTGTTGTCGCCGGTCAGAAATAAGCATTGCATTAGAGATTTTGTGCGACGAGACGTTTGAAAATCGATTGTAAAGATGATAGATTTGCGCTATAATAAAATTAAGGTTTTGTTGAAAATGGTAAAATAAAGGAGTATGCATATGAAGAAACAGGTGTTTAATCCCTATCTTCCCAGCTATGAGTATATCCCGGACGGCGAACCGCGCGTATTTGGTGACCGTCTTTATATTTATGGCAGTCATGACTGCTTTAATGGGGTTGTTTATTGCCAGAACGATTATGTATGCTGGTCGGCACCAGTAGAGGATCTCTCTGACTGGCGTTATGAGGGGGTTATCTACCGTATGGTGCAGGATCCCCGAAATGCAGATACGGAGCATAAACTTTGGGCTCCCGACGTTTGTCAAGGCAACGATGGCAAGTATTATCTTTATTACTGCTTGGATTTTTTAAAGGAAGTGGGCGTTGCCGTAGCTGATTCTCCCACGGGACCGTTTGAATTTTTGGATTTTGTTCGTTATCCAAATGGTGATATCCTGGGTTCTCGGCCTGGTGAGTTCCGCCATTTTGATCCGGGCATCTTTATAGACGATGATAAGCGTATTTATTTGTTTTCTGGGAATTCTCCGCGTTATAAGACGGTTCCGGTTGATAAAGACAGCATGAAAATGGAGCTTGAGCAGGATATGATTACCGTTAAAGACGGACCGTATCATAATCTGCCTATCATTAATGATGCGGATGGTACGGAGTTTGAAGCACACCCCTTCTTTGAAGCAAGCTCAATCCGTAAAATCAACGGAAAATATTATTTTATTTATTCTTCTACTTGGATGCATGAATTGTGCTGGGCTGTTGCGGATAAACCGCTCGGAGATTATCATTTCGGTGGTGTTTTGGTTTCCAATTGCGATATAGGTGCAAATGGCAATACGGAAGCGCTTAACTACCGCGGCAATACGCATGGAAGTGTTGCGTTTGTCAATGGTAAGTGGTATGTGTTCTATCATCGTCAGACCAATCGTCATTTCTTTTCCCGTCAGGCCTGTGCAGAGGAGATCTATTTTGATGGCGAAGCCTTCCATCAGGCAGAAGTTACTTCCTGTGGTTTAAATGGTGGTCCGCTGAAGGACGAAGGCTGCTATGAGGCTCGTATTGCATGCCATCTTTATACAAGAAATGGGACTACAGAGAGCCTGCGGGAGCAGCAGGATGAAAACCATCCGGCGTTTACGCAGGAAGGAGAAGATCGCGAGTGCGATCCGAACCAGTACATTCAAAATATGCGGGATGGCGCAACGGCGGGCTATCGCTATTTTGACATAAAAACCGCCAAAATACTTACGGTGGAAACTCGCGGGACAGCTTGCGGTGAAATGGTTGTACGGGATGAACGTGAAGCGCTTGGCGGGAAAGTGGTCGCCCGCATTCCTGTGGCACCGAGCGAAAGCTGGAAAACGTTTTCTTCTCTTTTGAATATTGAATCTGGGAAAAAAGCACTTTATTTTACTTATGAGGGTAAAGGCGCGCTTGATTTCAACAGTTTTGCTTTCAGTAAATAAGAGAATATAACGGATTCGTAAAGTACTGATAATTAGAGAACAGCAACATTATATTTTAAAAGTGTTGCTGTTCTTTTGTTTTGCTTCGTACTCGACGGATAACTTTAAAAACTGTTTGTGAGAGATTGTGCCCATATATCTTCCTCATAGATACGTTTACAAATCCGGTCAAATTCCGAAATCCGCTTTCCGCCTATGTTTTTTGGCGCCTTGTCTATTTTGTCAAACCGCTGCTCATACACCACTTTCTGCAAACTCGTAATATCCTCAAAAAATATCGAGAATATCCGGAGCAACACAAACCGTTTCAGTGTTTTCTCACGGGTAAAGTGCATGGTGTATTTTCCTGTATTGCTTTTATATCTCACGCGGGGATAGCAGTCCTGTTTTGAGATTGTATTCTTACCTGTAGCAAAATGCAGTTTGCAGCCATAGTCGGTGCAGTAGAGCAAGCCGGAGAGCGATCCGTGCCATTTCGCTTTTTAGAGGACGGCATTTGTTTGTCCGAAGCTTCTGTGCGCACTCAAATATGTTACGGTTCATAATGAAATAGTGGGTTGCGTATCGGGAAAAATGTGGCAGTTCTCCTGTCAATGAAAAAGATTAAATTGGAAAAGCCGTTTTGGAAGGAGATTTGTTAAAGGGATTCTCCAACTTATTTTCGCAACATTTAGAAAAGGAATCCAATAGGAAGTACGCAGTAACCCATCAACTTTTGTCGCTGGAAAAAGAGCGTATTCAATTCCTCCCTGTTCCGGATGTACCACGATTGAATGCTTGACAAATGAAGAGAACTGCGTATAATAAGTAATTAGTTACTTATTTGAAATGAAACACAGAGGTGCTTAATTGTGATGCCATTTGGTTTGAAAATTGCCATTATCAATCGAGTATTTCGCAAAAAATTGGATGAAAAGGCTCGTGATATGGGATTGACCTCGGTACAGCTTCGTATTCTTGGCTCAATCAGTCGTTTGGAAGCTGCCGGTAAAGCGGAAATCCACCAAAATGATTTGGAAAAACTGGAGCATATTACCCATCCGGCCATGACAAAACATATCCGGCAGATGGAGCGAAAGGGGGTTGTGCAGTGTGTCTCCAGTGAGCAGGATCGGAGATACAAAAAAATCACTTGTACGGAGCAGACCGCTGAAATTTATAAAATGATCCTTGAACATGATAGGGAGGTTTTTGAGGAATTATGCGGGAATCTGACTTCCGAACAGAAGAAAGCGATTATTCAGTTAACAGATATCATCATGAAAGGCATTGATACAGAATAATTTTGAATGTTTCAGGCAGTGTGCTGAGGGGCTTCTTTCGGCCCGCTGCTTGTTTTATTTCTTAATAGGTAACAAGTTACTTATTTTGGAGGTATATTATTCCGAGGTATATTATTCCAATGGAAACGATAGTATCTGAAAAGCAGAGTCCCTTTGCCACAGAGCCCATCGGGAGGCTCATTGTCAAATTTGCCGTACCCAGTGTCATTGCTCTGCTGGTGAACTCCCTTTATAATATTGTCGATCAGATCTTTATCGGCAACGGCGTGGGCTATCTGGGCAATGGTGCTACCAATATTGTATTTCCAATCACAATTATTGCTCTGGCGCTGGCTATGATGATCGGAAACGGCGGCGCTGCCTTTCTGAGTCTCAAGTTGGGGGAAGGCAATGTGGACATTGCAAAAAAGGGGATCGGCAATGCTGTGACCATGGTAACTGTGGTCAGTATCATCCTGACGGCAGTGTTTCTGATTCTTCTCAATCCGATCCTGACGCTATTTGGTGCTACGGATACACTGCGTCCTTATGCGTTGGATTACGGCTGGATCATTGGCATCGGCCTTCCGTTCATGATGATCTCCGGTGCCATTAATTCTATAATCCGTGCCGATGGCAGCCCCAAATACGCTATATTTTCTATGGTTCTCGGTGCTGTTCTCAATGTAATTCTTGATGCTATATTTATTTTTCCTCTGCAAATGGGCGTCAAGGGTGCCGCTATTGCCACAGTCATCGGTCAGGTAGCCTCTTTCGCGGTATCTGTTGCATATATCCCCCGATTTAAAACAATCTGTTTGAGCAAATCCGCTTTTTGTCCGGATGTCAAGGTCTGCTACAATATTGTTGTCTTTGGCCTGAGTAGCTTTATCACGCAGTTTGCCATTACCGTTGTCATGGTTCTGACCAATAATCTGTTGGCTCAATATGGCGCGCAATCTATCTATGGCTCCGATATCCCTTTGACAGCCACTGGCATTGTCATGAAGGTCAACCAAATTATGATTTCGATCCTGCTGGGAATTGCCACCGGTGCTCAACCGATTATTGGCTTCAACTACGGATCCAAGAACTTCCATCGAGTGAAAAAAGCCCTGGAGATTTCCCTAATCGTCTCGGAAATTATCTCCATTCTGGCATTTCTGCTGTTCCAGTTTGCTCCCATGTCCGCGATTTCTCTGTTTGGCTCTGAAGATGGTCTTTATAACGAATTTGCTGTCAAAGCCTTCCGCATTTTCCTGATGCTCTGCCCTTTGACCGGTTTCCAGACTGTCATTGCTGTCTATCTTCAGGCTGTGGGCAAGCCGGTTATGTCTGCTCTGCTTTCCTTGGCCCGTCAGATTATCTTTTTTGTTCCGGCAGCGCTGTTGCTGCCTGTGGCCCTCGGTGTGGAAGGTGTTCTGTGGACCGGCCCTGTAGCAGATAGTCTTGCTTTTTTGATGTCCCTGGTGTTGCTCCTATATGAGAGACATCATTTGAAAAAAAGTCATACGGCTTGTCTGAGCGCTCAGGCACAAGGATTTCAGAAGGAGGATGCGAAGAATGAAAAATAGAGTTATTACCATCAGCCGAGAGTTTGGCAGCGGAGGCCGTACTATTGGCAAGCGTGTGGCGGAAAAACTTGGAATCCCGTGCTATGATAACGAGTTGCTGAAAAAGATTGCAGAAAAAAGTGGATTTCAGGAGAGTTATATCCGGGATGTTGGAGAATATGCGTTCGGTGGTTTTCTATCCAACGCCTTTTCACATCGAGGCTCCGGTCCCAACAACGCAGACTACCTTTGGAAGATCCAGTATAAGCTCATCTCAGAACTGGCAGAAAAAGGTCCCTGTGTCATTGTGGGCCGTTGTGCAGACTATATTCTCAAAGACAAAGCAGACTGTTTAAAGGTTTTCATTCATGCAGATGTAGCCTTTCGCGCGGAACGGATTGTCAAAGTATATGGTCAGCGCGAGCAATCCCCCGAACAGCGAATTCGGGACAAAGACAAACGTCGAGCCGCCTATCATCGGTTCTATACTGACATGAAATGGGGTCACGCTCAAAACTACGATCTTACGCTCAATAGCGGGACGCTTGGGGTTGATCAGTGTATTGAGATCATCAGGAGTCTCTAGTGAAAGCGGATTTTCAGTATATAAGTAAAACATTCAGGTAAGTGGAATTGCATTGGACGAAAAATCTGCATAAGCTGCAGAAGCAGGGGGATAAATTTGACAAAGATGATCTTTATCTGCCTCAGCGGAAAGTTCTGCATGAAACATTGATCATCCGAAGGGAAATTGATATCGGCTGATCTGGTGCATGCTCTAGTTAGTCGAGCGCGCGGAATGTTTTTGCAGAATATATCATTTGACCCATATAATAGAACGAACAAGGCAGATTCATCGTTTAGTTCGTTCTGGTATCTCTTATGAACTTTTTCTTTACTCCATAGCGGTGATATCCTTGAGAAATTCGGCGGCGTTTCCCTCAATATATCCAGTGATGCCAGAAGCAATTAGATTTTTTTAAAGCACAGTTTCCCTGACACAGTTTCTGCCTCATTGTCGTAAGCTATGCATCCTTCGCTTTCGCATAGGTGCGAAAGCTCACTTGCTCCGATCAACATGAATTTTAAAAAACCTGTATTCATACAGTTTATAGAGTGCAAAAATGAAGCAGGTAATATAATACTCTCTAGAATTGCAAAAACGCTGTTTCATTATTCCATACAATATAAAAATAAAAAGCAGACAAGAAAATTTTGACCTCTTGCCTGCTTTTAGTGCTATCTGTTTGCCGGTCATTAGTAGTTTGTTTTTAATATTCCCTATTAGAAATTGGCTTTTTTATTGCCGTGCTTTTTACATTTACAGGGATACCGGTTCTGCAAGAATTAGGGAGACGCCATGCGAAGGTAGTACAAAGTCCATTTCCACAACACCTTTGTTTGCAGGTTTAATATACGGCTCACATAAAAGCTCTAACCCTTCCCTAGCCTTAATTGCGCTATACTGCACTGTGTCTGGCCAATCTGGAGAACCCTGCCGCAGCCATTCGCTATATGCATTGGAATGCTGCCCGTCTATCCGATAATGTGTCAATCGGACTGCGTCTTTAGAAATTCCATCGAGTGTAAAATGAACGGCGTATTCGTCATGAATATCCCAGTCATCATGATGGGCATAGAGCAGAATCGCGTAAGTACCATCTGTCCGCTGCGTTGCCCAGCCGTTGATTTCTGTACCCGTGTCATAACCGTTTTTATCGGTATAATTCAACGGATTAAAGCCGCGTTCGCTATCTAAGGCAATACGTTTTGTACCAAGCATAGCGTACAACTTAAACAGATTAAAAAGTGGTTTTTCAATTCCTTGTGTTGTAAATGCGCGGGTCCCTTCGAAGCAGCGTTCCGGTTCAAATTCAAAAGCCCAGGCTAAAGGACGCATATCCATTCCCTGTGCATCTGCCAAATCCTCGAGATTTTTATAAGTGGAAGCAACCCAGCTTGCATAATACTCTGTATTCCGAAAATTTAGATTAAAGTTATCGTAACGTCCACCGGCTGCCCAGGAGTCGGGATCGGCTTCGCTGACAATACAGATAAGGTCGCCGTAACCTTCTTCTTTGACAATGTCGGAAAGGACCTTACAGTTCTGCAGAAAAACCTGTACACTCGGGATTTGTTTTGCGGCCTTCAAATTCATATTATAAAGGCCGCCTTTTGTATGAAAAGATGTAAAATCTAATCGTGTTCCGATTTTCCCATTATAGAAATTGGCGCCTTTTCTGCAGTGACGGAGAAAATCCCGCAAATAAACGGCAGCTTCAGAATCATATTTATTATTCCCGGTTGTTGCTGGGCCGCCGAAGCGCGCATTTGGCAATACGGAATGAATTGCCGCTTCTGTAAAGTCGTATAACTTGCAATATTCCTCGTGTGTGCCGCGCCAATAGATAATATCCGGTTCATTCCAAAGCTCAAAATACCAACGGTTCAATGAAGCTTCACCGTAACGTATTTTTAAATGAGTCATTAACGTATAGATCAGATCATACCATTTCTGCCAATCCTTTGGCGGCATAGCCCAGCCTATAGAGCGGTAACTTCCATCTGTATAGGGTTTTCCGTCTTCGGGCAATCTGGCCAGGTCACGAGGCATAAATCCGATTTCAAAAAACGGAAGATTTCCTGATTCAAGCCAGATATCAAACATTTTGTCTATGCAGGAAAAATCATAAACAGGATTACCAGCTTCATCTTCGCTGTAGATATTAGTAGAACCCCATTTATTGAGTCCATGCAGGTTTCCTGTGCAAAGCATATGATGCGCACGAAAATAGTATGGTTGTTCCAATTTTCCAAACTTTCGAATTAATTCCATTCCATATGGCATATGCGTAAAGTCGCATTCATCATAGCCAATGTAATTCCAAAAATGATGTAAGTCTTTCTGTAAGATAGCAGCATGTGCAGATAGATTTACAAATTCCATATAAACCTCCCAAAAACATATGCTTTCTCTTATTATACGGCTAATTCTTTGCGTTTACAAGTCCAATCGGCAGGTACCGTATATATTTGTACTATATAAATTAAAAAACCACTTGGAAACAATAAATCCCAAGTGGTTTTTATGGAGCTGTTGACCAGATTCGAACTGGTGACCTCATCCTTACCAAGGATGTGCTCTGCCTACTGAGCTACAACAGCATATGGCGACCGAGAAGGGGCTCGAACCCTCGACCTCTAGCGTGACAGGCTAGCGTTCTAACCAACTGAACTACTCGGCCACAACGCGCCGACGAATGGTATTATACTCAATCCTCGGCGATCTGTCAAGTGTTTTTTATTTTTTATTTTTCATGTTTCTCGAAGATATATTATTTTTCTTCTGCTTTTATAAGCGCTAATTTTTTTATCAGGCGTATTGCGTTAAGATAAGTGGATCCATTTTCATAAAGAATATCCATATCTGTAATCAAGATACTATTTGCATTATAGCGGGTTTCTCCGATAAAGAAATTCTGGGCTGCCTGTAAAACATAGTAATGTCCATTCTCTTTCCCTAAATAAAACGCGGCGCCCGTATCAGTATAAAGTAAAGTTCCTGGTGTCGTTTTATCCAGCGCTTCGGTAATATCTTTGGCGGCTGCAAGCGATAGATTTGTGTCTTCAGCTGCGATTTGTCGTTGTGCGGATATATCTAGCGGTAAATAGATACCAAAACAGGAAAATACTGCATACATAAATGAATTGGCATCCCATCCTCCGTTAATCCCGGCAAAATTAAGTTTTTGCCCGGCAAACTGAAATGCTACTTTTAAAATATTTTCAGGCGTATATTCCAGATAGCCTTGGCTGACGTTTTCTGTGAAAGGAATGAGGATTAAAGTATACGTAAAATTACCAAGATCGTCTTTTGATGGTACTTTTACAACATAATTACCATCGCTACTTTGACCATTGACCTGCACATTTTGCTGTTCATTTAAAGGAAGCACAGTTCCCATAGAAAGCGTTATAGGATCAGCGCCAAATGTCTGTGCAGGCAGCGTAAGCAAGGTGTCGGTTACAACAATAAAATTTTCTGCCCGCAGAAAATTCAGCCATTCGCTTTTTTCTACCAGTACAATAGCACTCCAATGTACCCAGCCGCGGCAATTCCGGGTTTGAACGAAATACCACATCGCATCTGTGCTCGCATATAAAACGACGACTGGTTCTCCGATTTGCAGGGAAGCAACTCGAAATAGATCCTGACTACGATCGATTTCCGAAGCAAAAACACTGTCCTGGGTAGGAAATTTCCGGATTGAACTATTGGCCAACGCGAGTGCGTAGTGTACGGTATTCGAATCCGGCATGACGTCCAGCGCACGATTGGCCAAAATGGAATCTATATAAGATGTGTCTGATTCGCTTATAATGGTATTACCTTCTTCATCTACTGTAGTTGTAGGCATTTGATATAAAATCTCTCCGGATGCAGAGTAAAGCGTACCTTCCGGCATTGCGTATTCGTTGATATAAGCGGTGAGCTGGGTAGAATTTACAGAAGTTTGATAATAGGTAATATCTTCCATGCCTAATGTAGATTGAATGGTTTGTGCATTGAATTTTACAATATCTTCCTGTGAAAGGAGAACATCATCGCTGTTTTTATATTTGGATGTCCAATATTGAGGATTATACATTTCAGCACGTACATTGACAAGACCAGTATTTTCTTCTTTTTCAACCGTTGTATTTGTACAGGCAGAAAGTGAGCTAAATATTACACAGGATAAAACAGCTGCAGTTATACGAATCCATTTATTCATAAATACCTCCTAATCCGGTTAAAATAAGAATGCATAAAAAGGAAAATATATATCACTTCAGCTCAATAAATCATTTGCTTTTTTTAAGAAAACCAAAAAAATTGTAATTGTCTTATAAAGTTGAGTTTAGTATAGCATAGAAATAAAATGGATTCAACACGTATTATTACAAAACTAATTTTTCTTAATATTTTTACAAAGATTTTGGAAATACTCTTTACAAAATGAAAAAATCATGTTATTATCAATTAGTATGGCAAAGAGCCTGTTTATCCTTATGCACAGTTTGTAGGATGCAAGCCCGTAAAGCGGGGAAACAGCCGCCTCTTACTTTGCTTAAGGGCATTTTTTTAAGAAAAGGAGTTTTGATCCCATGCTGTTGAAAGAACAGAAAACTGCGGTTATTGAGAAAAACCGCCTGCATGAAACCGATACGGGTTCCCCAGAGGTGCAGATTGCAATTTTGACGGAGCGTATTTCTACGTTAACAGAGCATTTGAAAATTCACAAAAAGGATAATCATTCTCGTCGTGGGCTGCTCAAGATGGTTGGCCGCCGCCGTAATCTTCTCAACTATCTGGAGAGAACCGATATTGAGCGTTACCGTAAAATTATTTCCGATTTGAACCTCAGACGGTAGTTTATTTTGGGGCGCTTTTTTTACGAAGCGCCCCAAAACTATTTTTTCTTGTGTTCAGGAGACCCATAGTTTAGCAGTTGAATATGCTGCCGGCGTAGTTCGACGCCATATTCAAGTGCTAAACGCTGTGGGCTCCCATTATAGATAAAGGAGTCAGACTATGAAAAAAATGCAGTTTGATGAGCGCGTTTATAAAACAACGCTTGGAGGACGTGAGCTTGTTGTAGAAACCGGGAAGCTTGCCCAGCTTGCCAATGGCTCTTGTTTGGTACGTTATGGTGATACGGCCGTGCTTGTTACTGTTACGGCCTCTGCCAAACCGCGGGAAGGTGTAGATTTTTTCCCGATGTCGGTTGACTTTGAGGAACGCTTGTATGCAGTTGGCCGGGTACCAGGAAGCTTTTTGCGCCGTGAGGGCCGCCCCTCAGAAAAAGCAATTTTAGCCGGCCGTTTAATTGACCGTCCGATTCGTCCGCTTTTCCCAAAGGATATGCGTAATGACGTTGCGCTTGTCTGTACGGTTATGAGCGTGGACTATGATAATGCACCGGAAATTGCTGCAATGATTGGCGCATCTATTGCGATTTCCATTTCAGATATCCCCTGGAAAGGCCCGATTTCCGGTTGCGTAGTGGGGTATATTGATGGGAAATATGTGATTAACCCGACTTCAGCGCAGCGTGAACACAGCAAGATGCATGTTACCGTTGCTTCCGTTGGCGATAAAGTAGCTATGATTGAGGCTGGCGCAGATGAAATTCCTGAGGATATTATGCTTGAGGGAATTATGTTTGCGCATGAGGAAAATAAGCGGATTATTGCGTTTATCGACAATATAAAAGCAGAAATTGGGAAAGAAAAGTTCGACTATGTAGAAGAACCGCATGATGATGTGCTGTATGCTAAAATTGCAGATTACGCAACAGAAAAAATGCAATATTGCATGGATACTGATGATAAAACCGTTCGCGATCCACGCCTTGCCGAACTTACGGAAGATGTAAAAGCGCATTTTGCACAAGAGTATCCGGATTCGGATGCTTTGATTGATACCTGTTTGTATAAGCTTGAGAAGAGCGTGGTTCGAAATTGGCTGTTGGCAGGTAAGCGTGTGGACGGCCGTAAATTAGATGAGGTTCGTCCTTTGGCTGCTGAAGTTGGTATTCTGCCGCGTGTGCATGGTTCAGGGCTCTTTACCCGTGGTCAGACCCAGGTTTTGACAACGGTTACCCTTGGTACGGTCGGAGATGTTCAGACGCTCGATACTATTTACGAAGAGGAATCCAAACGTTATATTCATCACTATAATTTCCCGCCTTATTCTGTTGGAGAGGCTCGTGGTATCCGTAGCCCGGGCCGTCGTGAGATTGGCCATGGCGCCTTGGCTGAGCGTGCTCTTGTTCCGGTTATTCCATCTGAAACGGAATTCCCCTACTGTATTCGCCTGGTCAGCGAGGTGCTCAGTTCCAATGGTTCTACGTCTCAGGGTTCTGTTTGTGGATCGACTCTTGCTTTGATGGATGCTGGCGTCCCGATCAAGCGTCCGGTTGCCGGTATTTCCTGCGGTCTCATTACGGAAGGCGAACGTTGGCTGACGTTCACGGATATTCAGGGTGTTGAAGATTTCTTTGGTGATATGGACTTTAAGGTTGCCGGTACGACGCAAGGGATTACAGCGATCCAGATGGATTTAAAAATAGATGGTTTGACCCGTGATATTATTCAGTCTGCGCTGGAACGTACACGCATTGCGCGTCTTCAGATCCTTGATGAAATTATGCTGAAAGCCATTCCGGCACCGCGTGAGGAACTTTCCCCCTATGCTCCCAAAATGCTCCATACAACGATTGACACGGAAAAGATTCGCGATGTCATTGGAAAAGGTGGCAGTGTTATTCAGAAAATTACTGCAGACACCGGGACCAAGATTGATATTGAAGATGATGGTAATGTATTCATTTCCTCGACAGACATTCAGGCTTGCCGCCGTGCGCTGAAGATTATCGAAGGCATTGTCAAAGATCCGCAGGTTGGGGATGTTTTTTACGGGAAAGTCACCCGTATTCTGACCTTCGGCGCATTTGTTGAAATTGCTCCCGGAAAAGAAGGAATGATCCATATTTCCAAACTTGAAAACCGCCGTGTCGGAAAGGTTGAGGACGTTTTAAATATTGGCGATGAAACCTGGTGTAAGGTCATTGAAATTGACGAAAAAGGTCGCATTAACCTATCCCGGAAAGACGTTACAGAAGAAGATAAAAAGCTTTAAATTTTGTAAAACGGAAAAAGGGAGCCTTAATGGCTCCTTTTTTTATAAAAGAGATTCGAGGTTTTGATTTTGGAAGAATATTGGGATTTACTTTTTCCGGACGGCACACCTTCTGGAGAGATCCTTTCTGCATCCCAACGCATCCCCGATGACCGATGCACACTGCTTGTACATATATTTATTTGTGATGGCAAAGGGAATTTTCTGCTTCAAAAACGTTCTATGAAAAAGAAATACTTTCCCGGAATTTGGGATTCAACTGGCGGTCGTGTTCAGGCAGGAGAATCTTCAATTTGTGCTGCTGTGCGGGAAATTTACGAAGAAGTCGGGTTACAAGTTGAGCCGGAGCGCCTTATATATCTGGATCGTGCGCGATTACCGTGGAGAAATTTGCTTGATCTATATGCAGTACGTTTGGATTTTACGCTGCAGATGTGCTGTATGCAGAAGGAAGAAGTGGATGCGCTTCAACTTGTTCCCTATGCCCAAGCTTATAAGATTTTTTGTGAAACGAAGGAACCATATTATCTTGATGCCTTTCAAAAAGCAGCAGACATATTAGATGTTCCACGAAAATGAAAATTTTCAGTATGAATAGAAACGATAAAGTTTTCGTTTAATTTCCCCTGTTTTGCAAAGAATAAATAAAAACTGACGAAGTGATGGTGATCCCCTATGGTAGAAAGACGAGACTTGCCCAATGGAGTAATCGTACTATTTGAAAAAATAGATTCGGTCCGGAGCGCTTCTGTTGGAATTTGGATACGCAATGGTTCCCGATATGAAAGTGTTGTAGAAAATGGTGTATCGCATTTTATTGAACACATGCTTTTTAAAGGAACTGAAAAACGGAATTCTTCCCAAATTGCTGAAGAAATGGATGCAATTGGTGGTCAGTTTAATGCTTTTACTACAAAAGAGTGTACAAGCTTTTATTTTCGGGCGTTGGATACTATGTTGGAGCATGGGATAGATGTATTAACGGATATTCTACAAAATTCCATTTTTCCAGAAAATGAATTTGAAACAGAGCGTGGCGTTATTAATGAAGAAATTGACATGTATGAGGATACGCCGGATGATTTGGTTGTTGACAATCTGTTTTCTGCCGTTTATCCGGAAAGCTCGCTCGGACGTCCGATTATTGGTACGCATGAAAGCCTATCCGCAATGGATACAGATTTTTTGCGGCAATATCAGCACACCCATTATACCGGTTCTAATATGGTTGCCGCAATATCCGGCAATTTTTCTCAGGAAATCATCGACTATTTCTGTGAAGCACTAAAGCATATCCATGCTGCTCCCGCACCCGAATTTGTATCGGCTCAGTACCGACAGGGAGAAATTGTTCGGGTTAAGCCGATTGAGCAAGTGCATATTTGCCTTGGATTCCCAGCGTTTGCCATTTCCGATTCCCGTCGGTATGCACTGGCTATCTTTTCCAATATCCTTGGAGGAGGCATGAGTTCGCGCTTGTTCCGAAAGATTCGCGAAGAAAATGGCCTGTGTTATTCGGTGTACAGTTTTAACGCGTCTTATTTGGATACCGGAGTTTCCGGGATCTACTTGGCTACTAATCCTTCAACTTATCGCAAGGCAATGGATATGGCACTTGCGGAAACTCAGCGTTTATTGGTTGAAGGCCCTCGGCAGGAGGAATATGAACGTACGCGTGAACAGATTAAAGCAAATGTGTTGATGGGTCTGGAGAGTACGCTTTCGCGGATGAACAGTATGGCGCGTGGCCAATTATTGCAGGGGCGGGTTTTATCTGCCGACGAAGTTGTTGCCGCTTATGATGCTGTGGATCTTGCCGCATGCATAGAAGCTGGACGTATGGGTTTTGATGTGCAACAGGTGTCACGTTCCCTGGTTGGGAATATTCAAAAATAATGTTTAAATTTGTTATAGGAAAAACCCAGCCGGTGATAAAATCACCGGCTGGGTTTTTTGTTACATTACACTGATTTCAGCAGCATTCATTGCAGCTGTTGCAGCTGTTGCAGCTGCAATTCCAACCACCGAGGCAGTTGAGCCATACAAAGACAACTGCGATAATTACCAGCGTCCAAAGGCAGGAATTGTTCTCATTTCCGCAAAAATTGAATCCGTTACAAGCCATGTAAAATTACCTCCATATTTGCCGGTCCTGCCGGCTGATTACACTACATAGTATTATCAAGCCGGGAATTTGGTTCCTGTCTGATAAAAGATTTTTTCCAGGCTGCATCCTGCTGATGCCATTCTGGAATAGTGACCAATATGGAAGTTTCAGCCGTGAGAATCTGTCTTTGAAATACAAACAGTGGATATATCCAAATCATCTGGATATATCCACTGCAAGATATGCGCTTATGAAATTGTAGCGGCATCGGCCGGACTTATAATTCCCAATGTCGCAAGTTTGTCCGCAAGTTTTTGATTGGAATCTTTTAAAGTGGCGGAAAGTGCACGGTAAGAAACCAATACCATCTCATCACGCCAAAACCGTGTTTTAAACGCTTCATTTTCACTTTGGCTGATCAGCCCGATTTTAACGGCAAAATCCCCTGCTGTTTCCCAATAAAAATCGCCGTTCTTATCGCTGTAACCCAATGCTCGTAATACGAAACTCAAATACTGCGCGGCGGTAACGCTTTGATTTGTTCCAAAATTAGAATCGCTTATACCTGCAGTATAGTTTGACGCATAAGCATAGGAAACATAATGGCTGGCCCATTCCGGCACATCTGTAAAGTTATAAGATATCGGATATTCCTGTGCTGTAGGGAGTTCACCTAGAAGCCGCAGCAGCATAACAATGGATTCTGCACGCGTTGCAGCACGATTCAGCTCGTAACCGACGTCTGTTCCGGAAAATAATCCGAGTGCGTACAAGGCGTCGGCATAACGTTGATAGTGTACAGCTTCCGGATCACTGGAAGATAGTGTCCCAAAACCAAGACTAAAATAAGGGCCATTGATTGTCACTTCCGTATTTTGGAGCGCACGGATTGCAGTGCCGCTGGAAGAGGCAACAATATAAGTATGCCCTTGTACCAAAGCCTGTCCATTGGTACATTCCTGTCCGTCGGTGATGTCTATTAATACGCCCGAAGCAGTTAAATAGGAGACAAACCCATTTGCCAGCGGCGTAAACATTGTGCCAAGTCCTCCGCCAATCAAGAGATCGGCTGTGGCGGCATAGCTTCCGGCATCGTATCCATAATTCAGGCTGTACCCTGCGGCCTTCAGCATCAGTGCGCAGATCCCGGAAGTTGCAGATAGATCCGACAAATCTTGTGTAAAGTCGGAAAGCATTTTGTCAAAACGGTTTGCGATTGTTTCTTCTGCCGTCTTTAAAATATAGGGTACGTATGTATCTTCAAGATAGCTTTTGGTTATAACCGGATCTTCTGCACTTCCCCCTGCTGCGGAAGACAGGCAGATACTGCAAAGCAGTGCGACGGATAGAGCCAGGGAAAGAATTCGCTTCATTTACAGTTCCTTTCAAAAACAAAATACTGTTTTTTCGGAAAAACAAGTATTTCCATTATGATTTACGTACAAATGATATGAACGTATAAAATTATATCGGTTTTGTTACTTTTTGTCAACTTTTATATTGAAGAAAGCAATTTACCAGTTTGAGGAAAATTTTATAGGCTTAAAATCCAGTGATTTTGAAAAAAACATTGTCTTCTTTGTAACAATCGACTATAATATTTTTGAAAATGTGTTTTTCTTGATTTTTAAGATCGGAGCGTTTAAATTGAATCGAAAATTTTATCTTTTTATTTTGGTTTTGATTTTGTTATTTTTCTCCGGATGTTCCTCTATGTTGAATCGAAAATTTGTTTTTTCTCAGGAACATGTTGTTTCTTCTTCTTCGACGGCATCTGTAACTGTAAGCAAAATCACCGACTATGATAGCCTTGTAGATGCAATTGATACGATGATTCGTGCTTGTCGTACAGAGCAGACGTTTCAACTTTCCGATTTTTCTGATAACATTGATCAGGATATTAAGGATGCCGTTCAACAAGTTCTGGCAACACCGTTGGGAATTTATGCGGTTTCTAATATTTTATATAAAACTTCTTTGATCCTGAATTATTACGAACTTTCTTTTACAGTAACTTATAATTGTACAGAAAGCGATATTCGTGGAATTATCCCTCTATCAGGGAAAATGGATCTGAAAATGGCTCTGATGGAAAAACTGCCGGAATTTCGTACAAAAATTTTGTTCTATACCGATACCTATGCTACTGTTTGTGAAGACATAGATGCGTGTATTTTAGATATGTATTATATGAATCCGCTCTATGCGGTCGGGTTTACCGGATATGAATATAAAGCCTATCCTGATGACGGCAGCCCCTGTATTATAGAATTGCAGGTCCATTATACAGAACCGGCGGTATTATTGGCAACGAAAGTCAAAAATGCAGAAGTGAAACTTTTGGAAATTCTGGATGCAGCACAGGAAATGGAAGCGTTGGATGCTTTGAAGTTTTTTCATGACTGTTTGAGTTCAGCGGTGACGTATGATTTGGATACGGAGCAATTGCTTATGCAAAATGAAAATTCTATGGAGCGCTCCACGCCATTTTCCATTTATGGTGCCTTGATAGAAGAAAAAGCGGTCAGCGAGGGATATGCGTTGGCCTTAAAGGAACTGTGCGACCGTTATGGCATTACCTGTGTGCTGGTTTCAGGCAAATATGAGGGTGTCTATCATATGTGGAACCGCGTTTATCTGGATGGGAAATGGTATGCTATTGACTGTTCGGCTGATGCTCTGGGTGACGGACAAATCGGATACGGGTATTTTTGCGTTACAGATGAGATTATGCGTGCCCACTATACTTGGAATGAAATGGACAGAACATATTGCAGATCGACGCTGATCCGTGATGAATTAAAAGAAATGGATATTGATGCTTCCAAAATGGAAGCGTCGCGCTATACGTGGCAGGCAGAAAAATAGAAACGCAAAAGTTTGAAAGATAGATTTTTTTGCGGACGTGCGTACAAAATGAATAAAGCTGTATTTAATGGGAGTAAGATTATGTCGTATAAAAATGGAAAATGGGCCAGTCAAATTCTTAGTATGCAGCTTCCTGATGGCAGTTGGGGAAATTTTCATACTTTACGCAGTAACAGCGGAATTTATCCCATGGCGACGGAACAGGCTCTGTTCCGGCTGGAACTTCTCGGGTACACAGAGAAAGATGCCTGTATTCAAAACGCGATCGCATATATGGAAAAGCGGATTCATACGGGTATTTTACCGGAAAGCAAAGAAAAAACAAGTGATTTTGAAACTTTTGTAGATCTCGTTCTTGCAGCATGGATTCGCAGATTTACTTGCGGTTCGGATGCTGCCAATAAAATAGCTAAAGAATGGGCGACTATTATAACAGCAGCATTTCAAAATGGCATTTATGATCAAGATGCATATAACAAAAGTTACTTGCAAATATTTGGACGGAAACCAAAAGGCGGAAGACTTGTAGATTTTGTAAATTTTTATCCGATTTCTCTATTGGTGGATATGCTGGATGAGAATACGGAAAACCTTATGTTGGATTATATAATTCAGCATAAAAACGGTATTTATTACATTTATGAAGATCGGTTAGATATCCTTCCAACCCAATTTCAAAGCAAACAGGCAAGTCGTTATCTTGGTGCTGTAGAGTTATTGTATCGGTATCGGTATGGCAGGAAAAAGCTTGCGTTTGTGCTGCAATGGTTAAAGGATAACCAATCGGCGGACGGCACGTGGAATATGGGGAGTTTGGCCAAAGACGGCATGTATTTTCCGCTCTCAGACCGATGGACCGCGCAGGCATGTATTGCGGATTCAACTTATCGGATTGGGAAGTTGCTTTCACTTCCCTGCTATTGTGGACACGATTGCTCACGTTGTGTTACTTATATTGCTACACAAAAGGATGATGATACGCTAAGAGAACAGTCTCAAAAATTTTATCGGGAGACATTTGGAATAACGATCCCACTTTCGGAATTTTACTGTTTTGGAGGCAGGTCGGATTGCATATTTGAACTTTGCAGGGATTGCCCGTTTCGATCATGCTGCCGGAAACATAAAGTAGAGCAATGCAGTGCATGTCCGGAATATCCATGTGAAGAGATTAGAGAATATCAGACCCGATATGTGAATCAATGTAATCAGATTTAGTATGCGATTCTTCCATAATAAGGCAGACAGCAGAAGCAATCAGCAATAAAAACAGATAGCCCGCAGAGTTAGCATTCTGCGGGCTGTTTCCATATTTTAAAAGTTATGTTACCACAAACTTATGTTCAATACGATGTTTCAACGTGAAAAGTACAAATCTGTTTCCAGTTTCTAATACTGTTT
>CALWJF010000014.1 GCA_944380935.1 uncultured Clostridia bacterium | reverse complement strand
CAGTGATTTTAAAATTGATATCAACCCGGTTGTCGGAGAGATGACGGATCTGTCGCGCTTTGGTGAATATGGGAAAAATGGGGTACTGCTTTTAATGCAGGATTCTACCAATGTTGAACATCCTGGTTTTTCGCTCGGTGAGCGGAAGGTAGGGGAATCGTTTGAAAAGATTATACAAAATTGTGATAAACGCATCATTATTGCCATGTTTGCTTCTAATGTTCACCGAATCAAGCAGGTGATTGATATTGCAAGCAGACATGGACGCAAAGTTGCGGTTTCGGGAAGAAGCTTGGAAAATAACATAGCTGTTGCCAAGAAACTTGGGTATTTAGACATTCCGGAAGATGCATTAGTAGAGCTGTCCATGATTAAAAAACTGCCTCCGGAAAAGACCGTGATTATTGCGACGGGGAGCCAGGGAGAACCGCTTTCCGCACTGTACCGTATGGCATTTTCCAGCCATCGTCAGATCGATGTAAAAAAGGGTGACCTTGTGGTGCTCATGGCTTCGCCGATACCAGGCAATGAAAGTTCAATCTACCGGATGATTAACGAACTGTTCCATCGCGGCGCGGATGTGATTCATGATAAACTTGCCGAGATCCATGCCTCGGGCCATGCCTGCCAGGAAGAGCTGAAGATGATCCTTGCCTTGACAAAACCGAAGTATTTTATGCCTGTGCACGGTGAATACCGCCATTTGGTGGCGCATAGCAAGCTGGCGCAGAGTATGGGAATTCCGGAGCAGAATATATTTATCAGCGAAATTGGAAAAGTGCTGGAAATTTCCAAACGGAGTGCAAAATTTAACGGGACGGTTCCGTCTGGCAAGGTGCTGGTCGACGGTCTGTCTGTCGGAGACGTGGGGAGCGTTGTGCTGCGCGACCGTAAACATCTTGCTTCCGACGGGATTATTGCCGCAGTTGTCACAGTGGATTCCACACAGCGCCAGGTTGTAGCCGGGCCGGAAATCATCACCCGCGGCTTTATCTATGTACGGGAAAGTGAAGACCTTATGGAGCAGTTGCGTGCTGTTGCTGCAAAAGCGGTTGAACGCAGTATGCGGGAAAACACACGTGACTGGAATACAATGAAAGCGATCATTAAGCATGATATATCCGGCTTGATTTATCAGAAAACCAAGCGCAGCCCGATGGTGCTTCCCATTATCACGGAAATATAGCGCGTTTTTTGGCAGTTGAGTCGTCCGAATTGAAAAGGTAAGTCTCCGCCAAGTTTTGTAGTAAACGAATAGAAAAAATCCCCGGCAAATGGTGCCGGGGATTTTTTTCAAATTGTGTTTGGCAGGGAATAGGGCGGATGTTTGCCATTTTGATGGCGGACGGATGTAAAATGAAGCGTTGTAGCAGGAGGTGTGTAATGTTTGATTAAGATCCTGATTGTAGAAGATGAGGAACCCATTCGAAATTTGATCCGTCTGGCGCTTCGGAAAGCGGGATATTCTACAGTGTGTGCAGAAGATGGGATGGCGGCTGCGGACAGGCTGGAAGAAGAGACGTTCGATCTGATCCTGCTGGATGTTATGCTTCCGCAAGTGGATGGGTTTGAACTGATGGAGTATATACGTCCGTCAGGGACTCCGGTTATTTTCATTACAGCGAAAAATTCCGTTACGGATCGGGTCCGGGGATTGCGAATGGGCGCGGAGGATTATCTTGTCAAACCATTTGAAATTTTGGAGCTTCTGGCACGGGTGGAGGTGGTATTGCGCCGGTATAAAAAGACAGATGCCGTATTGGAAGTCGGAGGCCTCCATATCGACACAATTTCCCACCGTGTCCAGCGAGGCATGGAGGAAATTCCATTGACGCCGAAAGAATATGAACTCTTGCTTCTTTTTGCGCGTAACCCGAATACAGCCCTATACCGTGAGACGATTTATGAGCGGGTTTGGGGCGGAGAATATATCTATGGGTCTAAAACGGTAGACTTGCATGTTCAACGCTTGCGAAGAAAGGTGGGTTGGGATCATCGGCTGCGTGCCGTCAACAAAGTGGGATACAGACTGGAAGTTTAAAAGGAACTCGTTGTAAATTTGGGAAGACAGGAAGAAGGATCGTTTTATGAAGTTTCGCGTAAAAACGGCGTTATGTATGACCTGCCTGGTTTCCGTACTTTTTGGTGTGGGGACATCGGTGCTTTTATCGATCTCCTTTGATAATTCCCTCCGTTTGGAAAAGCAAAATGCCTGCAATGTTTATAAAATGGTGCTGGGGAGTTTAAAATTAATCAGTACCGTAAAAGAATCGCCGGATTTTACAGATGTAATTTATGCTTTGGACAGTTTTTCTGCCGGCGGTGTGGATGCCTGGGATGCGATGCGCCTGTATGCCCAGGATGAAATTCTTTATACACATGGACAAGCACCCTTTAAAACGTATTCGCAGACGCAGCTTGTGGATCAACTAGTCGTCTCCTATCTGGAGGATGGAGAGGGACGATATTATCTGCAACTGTCTACCAGTTTTTCTGCCGGTTCCACTATGGTAGTGTTGGATGCGGCTTATGAAATTACTGCGCTTTATACGATGGCCAATACGCAGAACCGCATATATCACCAGATTTTTCTAATCCTGGTTGTTGCCGCTGCATTGGTGTCTTATACCGTTTCCTATGTTCTGTCTGCGCCGCTCGGACGGCTGTCCCGTGCAGCACGTTCCATAACATCCGGCGATTTTTCTTATCAGCCGCATATACGTTCCTGTGATGAAGTCGGGGCACTTGCGGCGGATTTTAACCATATGGCGCAGACGTTAGCGGAAAACATTGCGGAAATGGAAGCGGCTATGCAGCGGCAGGAACGTTTTATGGCCAGCTTTGCGCATGAGCTGAAAACGCCAATGACTTCTATCATTGGTTATGCAGATTTTATCCGGAGTCAGACGCTTTCCCTGGAGGAAGCGTCTGACGCGGCAAATTATATTGTTTCGGAAGGGAAACGGCTGGAAAGCCTGTCGCTGAAACTTTTGGACCTGCTTGTATTAAAAAGGGAGAAGCCTCAGCTTCAACCGGCAAGCCCGGCGGCTTTGACGCGTAACCTTGTCCGGCATCTGGAGCCGGTATACCGTGCCGAGGGAATTCGCTTGCAATGCCGCTGCGAAGAAGGGACCTGTTTGGTTGAACCGGACTTGTATAAATCTCTTTTGGTTAATTTAATTGATAATTCTCGGAAGGCCTTTGCAAACGCACAAAATGGCAACATTTATGTTTTGGTGCGGATGTTGCCCGACGGTTGTCGGATTCAGGTTGCGGACAACGGCAGCGGTATTCCGCCGGAATCGCTTGCACATTTAACACAGGCGTTTTACCGCGTAGATAAATCCCGGTCAAGGTGCGCGGGGGGCGTTGGACTGGGACTGACGCTGTGTAATGAAATTGCACAGGTACATAACGGGAAGATTTCGTTTGAAAGCCGGATGGGCAACGGTACCTGTGTCAGCGTTGAATTAAGAGGAGGGCGGGTATGAATTGGAAAAAACTGCTGCTTTCCGGATTTTCCGTGCTCACAGCGGTAAGTTTGGGCTTTTTTCTGCCGGATCTGGTCGGTAATATACGTCGGGATGCGTTGCTGCGTGCGACGGAACAGATCAGCAGCGAAACCGTTGCGCTGCACTTTGTGACGATGGATTTTCATGAAAAGTTAGCGGCTGCTGCAACCGGCGACGCAGAAATTGTCATGGATATTGGAACGCAGCTTTCATCGGACGAAGCCGTCTGCTGTGCGCAGCAGATCCTTGCGTATTTGTACGATGGCGGTTATGCAGATCTGGATCCGTATAATAGCGAATTGCATTTTACTGCGCAGGCATATTATACGCTCTCCTATGAAACCCTGAAAAGTTTAATACAGTGGCAAATTGCCGTTGCAGATTCTGCGGGAGAATGGGTATGCAGTTTGTGGCTGGATGATGAAACCGCCGTGCTCCTTGCCGTTTCCCATCTTCCCTTACGTATTGCGGACATGCCGCTTTCTTTACCGGAGATTGCGCTTGCATGGGGAATGTTCTATGCGGAATATAACGGCCTGGAATTTATAGCCGGCTATCCTGCGGATCAGCAGACGGCGCAGACAGAAGGGGAATGGACGGAGTTTTCCGGAAGTCTGGCATGGGATCTGGAATTCTTGCTGGATGAACAGATCCTTCGCCTTGGATTTTTGTATAGAAACGGATACTGTGATTTTAATATTTAATAAATATTTTTTATGGCATTTTGCTGCCGGTTGGATGAAAATTTCACCTATTCTTAGGATAATCCCCGATTCAGAGTGTAATCCCAAAATATTGGGGAAAAATCCAAATATAGGAGGAAATTTTCAATGCAAAGACATCCCGTAGAAACCAGGCGAAATCGAAGTTTGCAGAGGTTCGCCGGCATTTTCCTGTTTACAGCGCTTGTTTTGCTGCTTGCCTATGCTCTAACCGGATTTCCGCAAGAGAAAAACATATGGTTTGTATCGGAAACGGAACAAAAGACTTATTCTGATCCGGAGATTTTCCGTTTGGATACCAATGCAGCGCAACACAAGACAGAATCCGCTTCCGGCAAGGAATCGGCAGGAAGTGAAGCGCAATGGCAGCTTCTTCTGGTAAACGCACAATGTCCCATGCCGCAGGATTACGAAATTGCGTTAACTGAACTTGCAAACGGACAAGCGGTAGATTGCCGGATTGAATCGGATTTGGAAGCTATGCTGAATGCCTGCCGTGCGGCAGGTTTCTCTCCGCTGGTCTGTTCATCCTATCGGGATGAGGCGTATCAACGTGCGCTGTATGAGAAAAAAGTGGAGGAATTTGCCGCAAAGGGACTTTCGGCCGGAGAAGCGGAAACAGCCGCTGCGCAGATCGTTGCATACCCCGGCACCAGTGAGCATCAGACCGGGTTGGCAGTGGATATCGTGGATTTAAATTATCAGCTGCTGGATGAAGCACAGGAAGATACGCCGGTCCAGCAATGGCTGCTGGAAAACAGCTGGCGCTATGGTTTTATTCTTCGTTATCCCGACGCGCATAGCGGGTGTACCGGGATCACGTATGAACCATGGCATTATCGGTATGTGGGTCTTGATGCGGCAAAATTGATTTATGAACAGGGATTGTGTTTGGAAGAGTACCTTGCACAGCTGCCTTGAAAACGCTTGACAACCCGTTTCCCCGCGTGCTATGCTGAATTGGAAAAGATCATGGGCTTGCGGAGGTGGAAATGGAGCTTCTGAATCGTAAGATGGGGGAAAGCCGCTGGAAAACCGCCGGAGTTGCACGATATGTCCATGAAATTGTGGAATATGCGGGTGCGCCGGCTGCTGCGGGTCTGGTTGTTCTTTCCGCTTGTGCGCCGGTGTGTGTAGGCAGCGGGGAAAAGCGTCTGAAGATTGTCGATGAAGGTTTTTTATGGCTTCAGCTTGCCCCGGCAGACGGCTTTTTCTGGCTGACGGCAATGTATGATGAAACGGCACGTCTTGTGCAGTTTTATTTTGACGTCACGCTGGGCAACCATATCCGCGCCGATGGTGAAAGCTGGTTTACAGATGCGTTTGCCGATGTTGTGATCACCCCCGGGGAACCGCCGCGCCTGCTCGATCTGGACGAGCTGGAACGGGCGCGGCAGGAAGGGCTTCTCAGTATGCGGCAAGCGCAGGAGGTACAAAAAAATGCACGGAAAATTGCACGGGAATTTTCCGACTGCCGCCAATTATCTGCTTATTGCCGGGTTCTGCTTTCCCGCTTGCGCGTAAAGGCGGAAGCAGAAGCGGCGGAGCGCCGTTTGCGGAATATAAAATGAAACCAAATCGGGATTTGACAGCAAAAAAACCGCCTGTTTTGACTGGACAGACGGTTTTTTGTTTGCTTATATCGGTAAAATATGGGCTTCACCGGCTTGAATGGAAGTTTCCGTGCCATCTTCACGGCGGATGTACAGTGAAAAATCGTCTGCGATTCCCAGAGCCTGTGCAAAAAACTGGCGGCTGCCGTTTTGAATCCGGATTTTCCGTCCGTCGAGCAGGCTGCGCTGCCGGTATTGCGCCAGAAGCTCCTGTTCCGGAAGCGCCAGCGCATCAAGGAAATGGTCGCATATACCGGCAATAATTCCGCAGCGCAGTTCACCGCAGGGCTTATCGTCAAAAATGCAGCCGGCGCTCTGTTGCAACGCTTCAGGAAACCCTTCGATGGGAGGATACAGGTTTATGCCGAAACCGCAAATCAATGTCTGGCTCCCTCCGGATTCCAGATCGGTGGCCAGCTCAGTTAAAATCCCCGCCGCTTTTCGCCCTGCAATATAGATGTCGTTGACCCATTTGATTTGCAGCTGCTGTGCGCATAACGGTTCAAGCGTCTGAGCTGCCGCCACTGCCGCTGCAGGCGTTACCCGCCTAAGTTGGGATAGTGAAAGGTTTGGACGCAGCAGGATACTGAAATAAACCCCGCTGTCGGCAGGGGAATAAAAGCTGCGCCCATAACGGCCGCGTCCGGCGCTCTGCCGCCGTGCGGCAAGAATAAGCCCGTCCGGCGCGCCGAGCGCTGCCCGCTTTTTGAGTTCCGTATTGGTGGAAGGCAGCATTTCATATACTTCCGGTATCAATGCTTTGTGGCGCAGAGCCGTTCGGATGTCCGCGGCGCTAAGACGTCCGGGATCAGCAGCCAGACGGTAACCAAGCCTTGTGGCTGCCTCGATTTCAAATCCTTCCTGCCGCAGTGCAACCACAGCCTTCCATACCGCATTACGGCTGACATGCAGGGAATCGGACAACGTCTGTCCGGACAAATATGCGCCGCGTGCATTCCGCAGCGCAGTATAAACAGCATCTTGAATAGACAGAGATCGCATCCCCCTTTCTTGATCGGATCGATTCTTCAAAAATATAACCGTATAATAACACAAGCCGTTTTAATTGTCACCTGTTTTTGCAAATTGGTTGACAAAATAAACGAAGGCCGTATACTGAATTTTGAAATCAGATTTGTGAGGTGGGTGTTATGAACCGGACAAAGCATTTTTCAGTTCGTGAAATTGCCTATATTGCACTTTTCGTTGCATTGATGACTGTTTGCGCTTGGATTTCTATCCCCATGGGGGAAATAGCATTTACCATGCAAACCTTTGCGGTGTTTGTTACGGCGGGATTGTTGGGTACGCGCCGTGCAGGGATGTGCATCCTGGCATATACGCTGATCGGCGCGGTAGGAGTGCCGGTGTTTTCCAATTTTACCGGAGGTATGGGGATTTTATTTGGTGCTACAGGCGGTTATATTGTGGGTTTTATTTTTTCTGCGCTCGTGGCTGGCGCGCTGCTCAGGCGGGTTCCGGATTTGCCCCAAAGATGGAAGGTTGTATTGCTGCAGGGGCTTGCAATGTTTGCGGGGCTGATCGTATGTTATGCTTTTGGGACCATCTGGTTTCTTCTTGTGTATGCGCCTGGGACTGCGAAGCACTTCACGGTTTTCGGCGTATTGAGCACTTGTGTGATTCCTTATATTTTACCGGATGTATGCAAAATTGTGCTGGCGCTTGCCCTGACCCGGCGGCTTTCTGCGCATATCCGGTTGTAAATTTGAGGGAAAAACAAGAAAAGATTTGCTTCCCGGACCAAAATAAGCGGCTCTACGAAAGATAGAGTGACAAAAAGCGCACCTTGCGGTATAATACGGGCGAAGAAAAGGGGGTTGTTATGAGTTTGGATTTGAAAAAGACGGGATTGTTTATTGCGCAGCTTCGCCGTGCGCAGAATTTGACGCAGAGCCAGCTTGCCCGGCAGCTTGGCGTTACGGATAAAGCGGTATCGCGCTGGGAAACCGGAAGGGGGTTTCCGGACGCCGGTATCCTTGCACCGCTTGCCCAGACCCTTGGCGTGTCGGTAACGGAACTGGTCCGCGGGGAATCCATGCCGATTGATACATCGACCCAAGCGCAGTCGGATGCGCTTATCCTGGAGACTTTGCTGCGTACCCGAAGAATGGTTCGTAAGATGGTCGGATTGCTGCTGCTGCTTTTTGGGGCCGCAACGATTGCATTTCGATTTTTATATGTCGTTGGACAGATGGAAACCACGACGCTGGTGTTGGGCGTTGGGATGGTTGTTGCCGGGATACTGCTGCTTTTGATTAAACAGGAGCGATTGCAAAACGATAGCCGCGCAAAACGGCGCTTTCAGATCGGTACAGTTGTAACGCTGCTGCTTGCCCTGCTGCTGCAGCTTTTGCCGTGGGGCGTGCGAATGGTGTTCGCTGCCGGGCCGGAGACCCGGATTGTTCAATATTGTACTTATTTCAGTCTCCTGCCTTTTGGATACGGGAATATTTTTCCGTTTTTGACGGCGTTCTTGACGTGCATGATTTTAATACTGCTGCTGATCCCTTTTCTGCGGGGAAAAGCAATGCCCCGTTTGCAAATGATCGCTTTTTTCCTTACGGCTGCAGCTGCGGTACTGGCGGCGCTTTCCGTGTTCCTGTGGGGCCATGTTACGCTGGTGGGGGCTGGCATCCTTGCAATGCTTATCATATGTATGGGTATGCAGTTTATTGGGAATTACCGGGTAATATAAAAAAGAATATGTGTGTGTATGGGTTGTCCGGGCTTTCTAATGGAGATAGAGCCGGAAGGGAAAACAAAGCGGAATTTGCCGGGTAAAACGTATGAATGATGTCTGTGTATTTTAATTTGCAAATGTTGATTCAGGCCTTTCTTGAGGAGCAAGATAAGGCGTTCAGAGTTATTCGGCAGCCATGCATCGCAGCTGCGATGCATGGCTGCCGTGTATTTCTCCGTCACCGCATCTTTTTCTTAAGCCTTTTTTGCGCATCGTCGAAACAGAGTCGAAACAGGTTAAAAAAACCCTGTATTTTACTCAATTTTTTCAGAAAACGAAAACCCGCCTGTTACCAAAAAATATAGGTAACAGGCGGGTTTTCTGGTCCGAGTGACGAGATTCGAACTCATGGCCCCTTGAACCCCATTCAAGTACTCTACCAAACTGAGCTACACCCGGTTCTTCAGCTTCTGTATTATACTATGCTCTTTAGCTTTTGTCAAGGGTTGATGAATCTATAAAACGAGGGTTAAACTATAAAAAACCCCCAAAGTGATTTACTTCTTTCTATTCATTTTGGGCATTGCAACGGGAAATTGGGTATGATATAATAAGACGATTCAGTATAAACTTTTTAGAAAAGTGAATGTTTGAGTCAGGTTGGCAAAGAAAGAAAAGGACAAGTATATTACGTTGGGAACCTGAGCGAAGACACGGAAAATACTATAAAGCATCGAGAATCGGAAGAGGTGAACAGATTGACGCGCGCCATTGTGCTTGCATCCGGTAAAGGAGGAACGGGGAAAACTTCGGTAACAGCCGGAGTCGGCTGTGCGCTGGCAAAGCTGGGCTATCGATGTTTGATGATCGATGCGGATACAGGTATGCAAAGCTTGGATATGGCACTTGGCGTATGCGCGGATGCAGCTTTCAATTTTGCAGATGTTGTGCGTGGGGATATCCCATTAACAGATGCGGCAGTACCGGTAGAGACTTGCCCAGCGGCTTTTGTTTTGGCAGCGCCGATGGATATGGCGTGTGTACAAGAACATACCCTACGGATTCTCGTGCATAACGTGCGGGAAATGGATTTATATGATTATATCCTGATTGATGCGCCTGCGGGGATTGGAAAAGGCTTTCAGATGGCTACGTATGCAGCGGATTCGGCGTTGATTGTAGCAACGGCAGACCCAATTTGTCTGCGCAGTGCGGAAAAATGCGGTCAGGAATTGGCGTCCCTGGGGATAAAGCAAATGCGCCTGATTGTAAATCGCGTGCGAATGGATCTTATACGACGGGGTTTTCCAAATTTAGATGATGCAATTGACAGCGTGGGAATTACGCTGATCGGTTATGTGCCGGAAGATAAAGCAGTGATGTATTGCGGCGCATCTGGTACGTCGGTTTTGACGCGGCCGCGCCGTCGGGCGAGCCGAGCATTTTTAAATATAGCCAAGCGTATAACCGGGCAGAATGTCCCGCTAATGAAACACGGACGGAGTTAGGAGAAAAGGGCCCGCAGCTGTTCAATAGACTGCGGAAGAGAGAAGGAGTGTAGCGCATGAACATTGCATTGATAGCCCACGACAAGAAAAAAGAACTGATGGTGCAGTTCTGCCTGGCGTATTGTGGAATCCTCTCCAAGCATAATTTATGTGCAACTGGTACGACCGGTAAGCTGATTGCAGAAGCCACGGGATTAAATATCGACCGTTTTCTTTCGGGAAAGCAGGGAGGAGACCAGCAAATCGGCGCTCGAGTTGCCTATAATGAGATCGATATGGTAATATTCCTTCGGGACCCGGCGTCGGAATTGCTGCATGAACCAGATGTTGCGTCCATGCTGCGGCTTTGCGATCTGCATAATATTCCAATCGCCACCAATATTGCGACGGCAGAATTGCTCGTATTGGGTTTGGATAACGGCTATCTGAGCTGGCGCGATGTAGTCAACCCGAAAAACAGTAAGCATATTATATAAAATTCGGATGAAAATGTCTGCCGCAGACTGCAAGCGCCTGCGGTAGCGTTGTTTTGTCTGTATGAAGGAACAAACGAGGTTTATCATGGAAAGAATCAAACCCCGGACCCTGTCCGGATTTATGGAATTGCTGCCACAGCCACAGATGCAGTTTGAACAGGTTCTGGAGATTCTGCGCCGCACCTATGCGCTGTATGGCTTTACCCCTTTGGACACGCCGCTGCTTGAATCCAGCGAGATTCTTCTGGCCAAGGGCGGCGGAGAGACGGAAAAACAAATTTATCGATTCAGCAAGGGCGACAGCGACCTTTCGCTGCGTTTTGATCTGACGGTGCCGCTTGCAAAATATGTTGCAATGCACTATGGGGAATTGAGTTTTCCTTTCCGGCGTTATCAGATCGGCAAGGTTTACCGAGGCGAACGTGCGCAACGCGGACGCTTCCGTGAGTTTTATCAGGCGGATATTGATATCATCGGTGATGGCACGCTCGATATTTCCAATGAGGCGGAAATTCCTTCGATTATTTACCGGGCTTTTACAGAATTGGGGCTCGATCGTTTTAAAATTCGCGTCAATAATAGAAAACTGCTCAATGGATTTTTTGAGCTGCTGGGTTTAAAGGATGTTTCAGCAGGAATTATGCGGGCAATTGATAAGCTTGATAAGATCGGTCCGCAGAAGGTGCGTGAAATTCTGGTGGAGGATGAGGGTGTCGCCGCGCAGCTTGCTGATGAGATATTGGCCTTTATTTCCAGCACCGATAAACTCGGCGCTCTTGAAAATTATGCGGGCAAAAATGAACTTTTCGATGAGGGTGCGCAGCAGCTGCGTACAGTTGCGTCTTATATGACGGAATACGGTATACCTGAAGATTATTTTGAGATTGATTTTACAATTGCGCGCGGGCTTGACTATTATACCGGCACCGTATACGAAACCATAATGCTCGATCATCCGGAAATCGGCTCGATTTGCTCCGGAGGACGGTATGACCATTTGGCAGAATATTATATAGATAAGCCGCTGCCAGGCGTGGGGATCTCCATCGGCGTGACGCGCCTGTTCTATGTGCTTGGTGAGCAGGGTTATTTGAATGCGCAGGCGCCGACTGCGCCGGCAGATGTGCTGGTGCTTCCGATGGCTGCTGACGGGCGTGCAGCTGCGCAGCTTGCAACGTATCTGCGCAGCCGAGGAATCCGGACCCAGGTATACAGCGAGCAGAAAAAATTCAAGGCAAAGATGTCTTATGCGGATAAGCTGTCGATCCCATTTGCGGCAATTCTCGGCGAGGATGAAATTTCTGCGCACCGGGTATCTTTAAAGGATATGGCCAGTGGGCAACAGCAGCTTTTGACGCAGGAGGAAGCTGCGGATGTGATCTTGTCCGCGGTAGCCGAAAAATCCAGCGAAAAGCCAATTAAAGAAACTAAGTAATATTTACGAGAGAAGGAAATAAAAGATATGTTCCAGTCACGAACCAACACTTGCGGCCAGCTGCGTCTTTCTGACGTCGGCAAGACGGTTACTCTTGTCGGTTGGATGGATAGCGTGCGTGAGGTTTCTGCAAACCTTGCGTTTGTTGTGCTGCGTGACTTTTACGGTACAACACAACTAGTGGCCGAGGAAGAAGAGATTCTGAAACAGTTGAAAGGGATTACCCGGGAATCCACGATCCGTGTCACCGGAACGGTGCGCGAGCGGGCGAGCAAGAATCCCAAACAGGAAACAGGAGACATCGAAGTCGTACCGTCGGAGATCCATGTTCTGGGACGCTGCCGCTATAATGAGCTGCCTTTTCAGATCAACCGCAGCCGGGAGGCAGATGAAACCGTACGGTTGAAATACCGGTTTCTCGATCTGCGAAATCCCGAGGTAAAGAAGAATATAGTTTTGCGCTGCAATGTGGTTGCAGCGTTGCGCACAAGTATGATCGCACACGGATTTTTGGAAATCACAACGCCGATCCTTACTGCTTCGTCGCCGGAAGGCGCGCGTGATTATCTGGTCCCTGCCCGCAATCACCCGGGTAAATTCTATGCGCTTCCTCAGGCGCCGCAGCAGTTTAAGCAGCTGCTGATGACGGCAGGATTTGACCGTTATTTCCAGATCGCCCCCTGTTTCCGGGATGAGGATGCACGTGCTGACCGATCCCCGGGTGAGTTCTATCAGCTGGATATGGAAATGGCATTTGCAACAAAAGAGGATGTTTTTGCTGTATGCGAGGACGTACTTCCGCCGATTTTTGCACAGTATGGAACTTATAATATCGCATCCAGTGCGCCTTTTAAACGAATTTCCTATAAAGATGCAATGGAAATCTATGGTACAGATAAACCTGACCTGCGAATTGATTTGACAGTATCGGATTTGACAGATGCAGTAGCCGGATGCGGCTTTGAACCATTTGCAGAAGGAAATCAGATCAAGGCTGTAGTTGTCACAGGATTTAAAGAAACCCGAAAATTTATCGATCAAGTATGTGCAGATGTGGAAGTACAGACGGGGAATAAGATGTATTATTTCCGTCTGGACGATAAGGGTGAGCTGGTTGGCGGCGTTTCAAAATTCCTGGCCGATCGGAAGGATGCCGTTATTTCCGCGTTGCAGCTGACGCCGGGCAGCTTTGTCGGCCTGTCTGCCGGGCAGCGGGGAAGCGCGCAGAAAACAGCGGGCGCGATGGTAAAAATACTGGGAGCACGTGTCCCCGGCCATATGAACCGGGAACAGTATGCATTCTGCTGGATCGTCGATTTTCCCATGTATGAAATCGGGGAAGAATCAGGAGAATTGGAGTTTTGCCACAATCCGTTTTCCATGCCTTCTGGCGGCCTTGCTGTTTTGGAAGCGGCAGAGCGCGGTGAAATAGATCCCTTGACGATTACGGCGGATCAGTATGATCTGGTTTGTAACGGTGTGGAGCTTTCGTCCGGTGCTGTGCGCAATCACGATCCGGATATTATGATTAAGGCTTTTGAACTTGTACGGCTTGGCGAAGAGGATGTAAAAGCAAAATTCCCTGCGATGTACAATGCTTTCTGCTATGGGGCGCCGCCGCATGCAGGGATTGCGCCTGGCGTAGACCGGATGGTTATGCTGCTGGCCGGAGAAGATTCTATCCGTGAAATCATTCCGTTCCCCATGAACAAAAATGCGCAGGATCTGATGATGGGCGCGCCGGGAACCGTCATGCAAAAACAGCTTGATGAATTGCATATCCGGTTGAATCTGGAATAATATGAAACAGAATTATAAAATTTTGTGGGTTTTATTAGCATTTGCCGCAGGCCTTTTCGGCGGTGTGCTGCGCGGTCATGAGTTGACGGTATGTTATCATCGTTCCAGCGGCCTGTATACCAATGATTACAGCACGTATGCTCTTATAGCGGTATGTGGGGTTGCTGTCTTATTGTATGTTTTGTGTGCATTACTAACGCATGAGGATGAGGCACCATATGCACAGCGGTTTCGCCTTTCTAAAACAGGACTTGTGCTCAATGTCTTTTCCGGGTTTATCCTAGTTGTTGCCGGGGTGTTAAATATCCTTTCTAATACAGAGGATTTTTCGATCTATCGGCTTCTGCTTGGTATTTTTACTTTGCTTGCCGGGATCTGTTTCATTATGTTGGCTTCCGCGCGGAAGAAACAGGTTTGCCTGGGATCGACGCCGATGGCGGCTGTGCTTGTTACATTTTGGGCCTGTTTTATGCTGATCGCGACGTTTATGGAACATCCGGTGGAACCGATTCTGCAATTGTTTGCCTATGATCTGCTGGCGATGTGCAGCGCTGCGTTGTCGGTGTATTGTCAGGCGGCTCCGATTTTCGGGAAAAAACGCCGCCGGTTATGCGTATTTTCTTCCTTAAGTGCGGTAACGCTGCTAACGGTCGCTGTTTTTGGCCGTTTGACTGCTTCTCTTTTCAGCAGAGATCTGTGGTATTTTGCAGAAGTTCTGTTTCGTATGCTGGTAATGTCTAGTTTGATCGTGCATTGTTCTCAGGCAGCCGCTGCTTGCCTGCGTGAATGGAACGGGAAGGAAACAGACGAGGAAAAGGAGTAGATATGGGCGCATTTGAACAGGTCAAATCGGTAATGTTCGATCTTGATAATACGCTGATTGTCCGGCGGTTGAGTCTGGAAAAATTGTCCTATTATGTAACGCGTTTTTTCTTCCCAACACAGGAAGAAAAACATGAGCAGATTCGAAAACAGTTTTGTGCATGCTTCATTAGCGGTTATGATCGTCGTGCGGAATGCTTTGAACAATTTAAACGGATGTCTGGAATGGACCCGGCAATTGATTATAAGCGTTTTGTGGAAATGTGGACGTTTTATTATCCTTTTTGTACGGTACGGGACCCTGGCGCCGAGGTGGCATTGCAGCTGCGCCAGCGCGGTTATGCGGTGTCGATCTTAACAAATGGGCAGAGTGTGTTTCAAAACGCCAAAATAGATGTTGCCGGTTTTCGAGAGTGGTTTTCTCCGATTGTAATTAGCGAGGAAATCGGTTTTGAGAAACCGGATGTTCGAGCATTTCAGATAGCCTGTGGAATGACCGGCTTCCGCCCGGAACAGACAGCATATATTGGGGATTATGGTGCAAATGATATCGTAGGGGCTCGTAATGCCGGAATGCTGCCGATCTGGTACAGCGCATATATGACATGGGATGAGGCAATCCCAAGAGCCGCTGTTGAAATTGATTCTTTATGGAAGCTGCTGGACCTTTTCCCTGTTATAGAGGCTGGTCAATAAATAAATGAATATAGTTGCGATTTTGCGCAGTGTGCAAAGTGCTCTGGTTTGTGTTGACGACATAGACCAGGGCATTTTATTTTGTCGGGTATAAAAAGACGGTCGGCAGCAGGCATTGCGTATTACTTTATGTAAACTACAATAGTCACAAATTGTTTACAATTGAATAGAGTATTCAGGAATTTGAAAAGGCTGAAATTTTCACTTCATTTTCTTCGTCAGTATGAAAGAAGAGGGAAGAAGAAAAAAGGAAGTAAAACGCGAATTTTTAAAATTCCCATGTTTTTACGATTTGCGGAGCTGAAATATAAAATTCGGAGAAAAAAAGAGAAATAAATAGATTTAGCGAGAAAACTGCAGTTTAATTTAAAGAAAAGGGATATTTTAGTAATATTTCATAAAAAAATCAAAATGAAAGATTTTTTTCAAATATGCATGGACGCTTGCAAAAACACAGGGACATCCATGCATACGATGAGTAAAAACGCACAGGCCTGCTAGAGGGAGGCGGTTTTTCCATGTCAGAACACCTGATTTCCTCTTGAAAAGTGTCGAAGAGGTATTATATAATAAACTTAGAATATGTTAACTGAATTTATGTCAACCTATAATTGGGCTTGAAAAGAAATGGAGACCATATGGCATCTCAATATAAGTGGAAATCATGGATGGTACTGATAATGAGTATCAGTTTAATTTTGACCTGCTTTACTGGCTGCACACAGTTGCAAAGCGTGTGGCGGGGAATTATGAAAAGCATAAGCGGGAACGTAGCAGATTATGAGATCTATGAACATCCCGAGCTATCGGAAACAGACACAATTATACAGAGGGACCCCAATATACCAGACCAGACGATTATACCGGCAAAGCCGGTGGATTTGGATCATGGAGCAGATGACCAGGATGAGGCTGTGCAGGAACCGGATAACCCCGATGCGCCGGGTGAATCGGATAATCCGGACATATCCGGACAGACGGACCCGGACGATCCATCTGGTTCAGAGACTTATGGTACGCTTGCGGCAGGGGAACGTGTGGAAGATTCTTATTTTGACGATGCGGTGTTCATCGGCGATTCGGTTAGTGTGATGCTTCAATATTACACAATGGCGATGCGTGCGGATGACCCGGATTTCCTCGGTAAGGCGCAGTTCTTAACCGCAGGGAGCTTTGGCTATCGACATGCGGTGTCTGCAGTTTCGGATTCTTCTATCCATCCGACATATAATGGACAGGAGATGCTGCTGGAAGACGCAATTGCACAGATGGGTGCAAAAAAGATATATATCATGTTGGGCATGAACGATATATCCAATGGAAATTATACGCGCACATTAGAAAATGTGACGACGCTTGTTTCCCGGATTTTGGAACAAAGCCCGGATGCGAAGTTTTATTTTCAATCTGTAACGCCGCGCATGGAGAATTCGGAAACCTCGTATTTGAATAATGATATCATTTCCACCTTCAATACAAAACTTGCAGCGTACTGCGAGGAAAACCATTATTACTTTGTAAATGTATATGAAGGGGTGTGCGATGAAAACGGGGATCTGCCGGCAGCTTATTGTGGAGATCCGGTAAGTGAAGGCGGAAAAGGGATGGGAATTCATTTCACCTATGCCGGATGCGCCGCGTGGGTTGATTATCTGTATACGCATACGGCGTAACGGGATGCGTGCAAACCTGCTGTGTCTTGCTGAGCTGAGACAGCGGATCACAATTTTTTCTAAAGATTAAAACAGGCTGGCAAGACGGCCGGGAATAGGAGTGTTCTATGAAAAAAGTCTATTTTTTCGGTTTATTGATGCTGTTTGCATTGAGCGCTTGCGCAGCGCCTCAAACGCAGGCGCCGGACGTCCCGCTCACGGATATTATGGATGAAATCCTGACGGAAACGGGCATTACCGGTGAAATCCCGGTAGATGCAGAAAATTTAATGGCTCTGTATGGCATTGCGTCTGAGGACGTAGAGGAAACAGCCTGCTGTATCACGATGAACGGGATTTTTCCGGATGAAATCTTGATGATTCAAGCGGTTTCAGAAGAGAGTGCAGACCGTGTGGAACAATGTCTGTCATCCCGGCTTGAACAGGTTATGGTGCAGAGCAAAAATTATGATCCGGAGAGTTATGAGATAGCGCAGAAATGCCATGTAGTACGCTGTGGTCAGTATGTCAGCCTCTTTGTTTCAGCCAAGCATGAGCAGATGAACGAAATCTATCAGACACATTTCCAATAAGCGCAGGAGGAAAGGTCGGATGGTATTTTCCAGTCTGATATTTTTATATATCTATCTTGCAGGGGTAATCTTACTCTACTATCTACTGCCCCGTCGGGCACGTAATGTACTGCTTTTGGCGGCCAATCTTTTATTTTATTTTTGCGGTGAACCGGTCTATATTTACCTGATGCTGGGATCTATTGGAATCAATTATGTTTTTGGACGTCTGATTGACCGGCCAAGTGCGCTTCCAGGGCAAAGGAAAACAGCGCTGGTATGTGGGATCATATTCGATCTGTCGCTGTTGTGTATTTTTAAATATACCGGTTTTTTTGCGGGTATCCTTTCCAAGATCCCCGTTTTTTCCGCCATACCTGCGATATCCATTCCGCTTCCGATCGGGATTTCCTTTTATACTTTTCAAACGATGAGTTATTTAATCGATGTTTATCGGAAGGATGTGCCCGGACAGAAAAATATCGTTGCGTTTGGCAACTATGTTTCTTTGTTTCCGCAGCTGATTGCGGGGCCGATTGTACGCTACCGTGATGTTGCGGAACAGCTGACAAACCGGAAGGAAAGCATGGAGCAGATTTCTTCCGGGGCCCAGCTTTTTGCTTGCGGATTGGCAAAAAAAGTTTTTATTGCCAATGCCATGGGTGAGCTGTGGTCAGCACTTGCGGCGTTGAATGGATTTGGAGGAGTGTTCGGCGCGCTGGGTGCAGCGTTTGCCTTCGCCTTCCAACTGTATTTCGATTTTTCCGGTTATTCGGATATGGCGCGTGGGCTTGGCCGTATATTCGGATTTGAATTTTTGGAAAATTTCAACTATCCGTATCTATCCAAAAGCGTCAGCGAATTCTGGCGGCGTTGGCATATTTCGCTGGGGACCTGGTTTCGGGAATATGTTTATATTCCATTGGGCGGGAACCGCTGCACGCGCGCGCGGCAGGCGTTCAATCTGGCCGTAGTCTGGATTTTAACCGGATTTTGGCATGGCGCAAGTTGGAATTTTGTGCTGTGGGGCGCGTATTACGGTGTGCTGTTGATTCTTGAAAAATTCTGGATGAAAAAAATTGCCGCCGGCCAGCGGCCGATCCTGGGCCGGATCTATACCTTGACGGCGGTGTTATTCGGCTGGGTGATTTTTGCTTTTGACCGGATGTCGGATCTTGGAACCTATCTGCATGTGTTCGACGGCTCGTATGGGCTGTTGTCTGCGGATGCGGCGGCGCAGATTACGGCCTATTTGCCGCTGATGATTTTGGCGGCATTTGCTTCTACGCCTTGTGCGCGCGTGCTGTATGGCCGCATCCAAAATGTATGGGTGAAAACGGCCTTGTCCTGTATATGCGTTGTAACGGTTTTGTTTTTTGCAACGGCTGCGCTGGTCTATAACAGCTACAATCCGTTTTTGTATTTTCGTTTTTAAGGAGGGGAAATGCATGAAACGCAAAGCGCTACCCGGAGTTTTGTTTCTGGCGTTTCTGTTTTCCATTGCGATTCTTTTTCTTTTTACATCGCCGAGAAGCTATTCTCTGCGGGAGAAACGGTATCTGGCACAATTCCCGGAAATCGACGCACAGGTTTTGAAATCTGCCCAACTGTCGCAGCAATTGGAAACCTGGGCTTCAGACCAATTCCCATTTCGGGATTTTTTTGTGGGCGTTTGCGCTTATACGGATTTGCTGCTCGGGAAAAATACGGCACAGGATGTCCTTTTGGGTAAGGAAGGCTGGATGTTTGCAGCACCGGCGGAATATGATGCGTCAAGGCTGGCGTCAAATCTTGCGGCTGTAGAAACATTTGCATCGGAAAATACCGTTGAAACCTATTTACTTGCGATTCCGGAGAGTGGTTTTGTCTATGCAGACGCGCTTCCGGCTTTTGCACCGGAGTACCGTGACGGGGAATTTCTGGCGCAGATTGAGCAGACCCTTTCTGCGGCGCACTATATGGATGGAGCGAATGTTTTAAAACAGGCGCATGAAGAAGAATTGTTGTATTATCAAACCGATCATCATCTGACTTCAGCAGGTTCTTATCGGGTTTATGAGGAATTGTGCGAAGCGCTCGGTTTAGAGCCGTATGGGCGGGAAACCTTTACGGTCCAATGTTATGAGGACTTTTATGGAACCGCCTGGTCTTCGTCCGGTTACTGGCTGCATGATGGAGATGAAATCGAGTTGTGGCGCTGGGATGGGGATGAGGCTGTGTGCGTGGAGATTCCGGAAGAGGAAAGCACCCGAATGGGGATCTTTTTTATGGAACACCTGGAGAATGAGGACAAATATCCGGTTTACCTTGACGGGAACCATGCGCTGACCCATCTGCATAATGCATCTGCCCCGGAAGGGACATTGATTCTGGTCAAAGATTCGTTTGCACATTGTGCGGCAGGTTTCCTTGCCCGACATTATCAGGACCTTTATCTTGTAGATCTGCGTTATTATAAAGATGCGGTTTCCACACTCGTAGAGCAAACCGGCGCGGAAACGGTATGCGTGTTTTACGGGCTTGCCAATCTGACAACGGATTCCAGCCTGGCCTGGCTGCGCTGAAGGCCGCTTGCAAAAAGGGAGAATATAGGGTACAATACTTTTATCGAATATTTGACGAAAAGGAGAACAAGATGGAAAATATGGCCCCTTATACCGTCACAGAGCCGTATCCTGGATTCTATGCGATTGACGAAGGCGGCGTGCGCAGCTTTCTGATTCCGGGAGAAACGGATGCGCTGTTAATCGATTCGGGCTTCGGCCGGGGAGATCTTCTAAAACAGGTGCGGGTATTGACGGACCTGCCGGTCACTTTATTGCATACGCATACCGACGGAGACCATACCGGATGCGATGCGCAGTTTGAAAAAATCGTATTGCATCCGTCTGAGTACGATTATTTTGCACAGAAACGTAAGGTTTCAGGTTCTACAGATGCCGTATTGGCCAAGGTTGCTCCTATATGGGAAAAGGATCGCTTGTGCTATGGGGATTATCAATTTGAAGTAATTCTGATTCCGGGACATACGCCGGGCAGCATCGCACTGCTGGACGTAAATCATCGACTGTTAATTGGAGGGGACAGTGTTCAGACCGGCGCAATCTTTATGTTTGGCATCGGGCGCAATATGTCTGCCTATCTTGCTTCTATGCAAAAATTGAATAGGATACGGGATCAATTTGATACCGTCTTGGCTTCGCATGACCAGTTGTGTGTGGATGCAGGGATTCTTCCGGATCTGATTGCAGGTGCACAGGCATATTTAGAAGGGAAATTAACAGGAGAGGAACCGGAGCGTCCGCTTCCGTGCCTGCTGTATACCTATAAGCGGGCAAAATTTTTATGCTAACGAATCCAGAAAATCCGAAAGAAAACCGTTCGCGTATTAGCCCGGAGTTGAGCAGGCGAATTGCGCGCAGACGGCAATTACGGCGGCGTGCCGTGCGGCGGCGGCTTATATGGATTGCCGGAGGTCTGGGACTGTTATTGTTGGCGGCGCTTATAATCTTCCGTCCCGGACAAGCGGAGCCGCTGGAAGAAACGGAAAAGCAATATATTTATCTCTGGGATAGCGCGATTGAAATTGATCCCGGATATCCGGCCAGCACAATCAGTACCACAAGTTTTGTAACCATTGGCGACCGAAAACGCTATCTTTCCGGAAGCGTTCGTTCCAGCGCAGGTATCGATGTATCGGAGCATAATGGGAAGATTGACTGGGAAGCAGTTGCCGCCGACGGGATAGAGTTCGCCATGATCCGAATCGGATACCGTGGATATACGGAGGGTGAAATTTATCTGGACGAACGTTTTGCCGAGAATTATGCCGGCGCCCGTGCTGCAGGGCTCAAGGTCGGCGTCTACTTTTTTTCTCAGGCGATCAGCGTAGAGGAGGCAAAGCAGGAAGCGGAATTTACGCTTGAAGCGCTGAAAGGGCTTGAATTGGATTTACCGGTTGTGTTTGACTGGGAGACAATAGGGGAAGACAATGCGCGTGCTGACGATATTGACCGGGATACTTTGACGGCATGTACGCTTGAATTTTGTAAACGGGTTTCTAAAAAATACGATGCGATGATCTACACCAATGCATACCAGGGCTATTATCTTTTGAATCTGGGAGAGCTGGCGGATTATCCGATCTGGTTTGCCGGTTATGCGCAGACCCCGATTTTTTACTATCGCTTTGACATCTGGCAATATACCAATGAAGGTACAGTCGCCGGAATTGAGGGAAATGTGGATTTAAATCTTTGCTTTGTGGAATTGTAAAGCTGTAAAGGACAAAGCTTGACCACCACAGGGACTGGATAAGTGAGCATCGGATTCGTACGACTTAAAATAAGTACCCCGCAAACTGAGACTGTTCAGTTTGCGGGGTTTGCTTATTTTAAAACGCTAAATTAATTTATTCGGCTTCGCCTCCTTCAGGAAGAATATAAATTTCATATGCGAGAATATAAACTGTATCGGAACCGGTAGAATCGCTTTCCGAAGCACCGGTGCATTGGACTCGCAGGAAACTGTCCGTTGTTATACGATCGGATGTTGTTTCCACTGCTGCGCCGGATTCATCATAGAGGAAATATTTACAATTTGTATCGGCAAGCATCTGGTAACTTTGCGTACTCTCTGTGAAGGCAGCGGCATCAAATTGCGCCCAGTCTATGGTTCCGTAATCTGCATCGCTTTCATAACCAACTAAAGTATAAACACCGTCTGTAATGTCGCTGACTTTGACAATGAGTTGATTGTATTCAATATCGGTATCTTCCATGTCGGAATCCTGTGCTTCATAATCAGAATCTGTGTTGCTTAAAGCAGAATCCGCGTCCGAAGAATCCTGATTTTCCTGCGTGTCTTCTTCACCGGAGGATAAGTTATCATTGTCAACATCTTGCGTATCATTGTCGGCGTTACCGGAATCTGAAAGATCTGCATTGTTGCCTGTATCTTCGTCTGAAGAATCTGTAGTGCAGGCGGTGAATGTCCCAAGCAGCAGGAGGACACAGACCAGGACGAGGATAAGGCGTCTAACTTCCATAAAAAATAACCTCCTTTTTTAAGACTTATAACCAATGGACAAAAAAGTGGCCTTTCGCAATCCCTCCTTTTTTTCGGATTATCAGAGTGCTTGTATCTGACAGGTATAATCATACAACGTTTGAAGCGGCATTTGGTGTATATAACAAAAACAAGCCAAGAAATTTTGGTAAATGTGCTGTAAAAGCTTTATGGAAAAATTATGTGCAGTTTGAAAATATAAAGGCCATGTTTTTTAGGCATAACAAGACAAGTTGCATAAAGCTTGACACTGAAAAATGGACATGCTAGAATAAATATGATATTGGAGATGATTTATTATTAGAATTATGTGCGTTTTTACCAATTTATAATTCTGCTTTTCAAATGGTAAATACAACATCGTGAATCTGTTTTTTCGCATTCTGCGAGTTTGTGTTCCCGAAACCAGCAGCGTATTTTTAAAGATAAGCGTGTAAGAGCTTTTATGGGCTCTGAACGGTTCATCTAATACATTTTAGTACGAGGTGTAAGGATATGGCATTTAGAAACAATGCAAAAATCGGATTTGTAGGGTTTACGGCTCCTGCACCGCAGGAGTATAAGACTCCGTTTGAAAAGGCAAAGTGGCAGCTGGATTTCGCACATGAGATCGGCTGTACACTTGCGGGTGTCTTTACTTTCGGAATGAGTGAAGACGAAGTCAAGAAAATCAATGAGATAAAGGATGCATATGGTCTTGAAGCGGAAGGATTCATGCCGCCTGCAATATTCCAACTTGCAGGATGGGAGAAAATGAGTTTCCGCGGGGAACCTGTCGATGCAGTCAAGGCGAAGGAAACGCTGGAAGCGATTTGCGAGCAAAATGCAAAAAACGGCATAAAAATCATCCGGGGAGCCTATGGCCGTCTGTGTTATCCGTTTTCGCGTTGGAACCGGGACCCGGAGATGACCGGAAAGATGCAGATGGAGAATCTGATCGAATGCTATAAGATCGCGGATCCGATCCTTGCCAAATACGATGTGTATTTTGCGCAGGAGAACCATCTGGATTTTAAGGGCAGTGAATTTGATTATATGTTCCGTACCGCTGGAGTAACCCATATCGGCTCTGCTTATGATACGGCGAATGCGTTTTTTGTAAATTGCGACGCCAACGATGATATTCCATATTTGTCCAAGTGGGCAATTACGACGCACATTAAAGACACTAAAATTGTAGACAGCCCGTTTAACGGGCCGGATGGTCCGATGATTGCTGTCGGCTGCGGCCTGGGCGAGGGGAACGTAGATCTGCCGGCGGCGTTGGAGGCAATTTTCGCCAACAGCCCGATGCGCGACGGTATCCATCTGATTTTTGAGAGCGGATGGTATGGAAAAGCGGTCCACGACGCCAACCCCGATATGGATGCATATAACCGTCAAAAATGCCGCGAGTCCATGGAATGGCTGAAGGACTACATTACCATTAAATAAAATTTATATAAAGGAAGGCAAAGTAATCATGGCGTACAAAAATAATGCAAAGTTTGGTTTTCAGGGTTTTACGTACCCGGCCCCCAAAGAATTGACGACTCCTTATGAAAAAGCAAAATGGCAGATGGAAGCGACCCATGAGTTGGGCTGTAATCTGTTCAATTTCCGTCCGATGGGTATGACGGAAGATGAAGTCAAAGAGCTCAACGAACTGAAAGCCAAATATGAGATCGAATCGGAAGGTTATATGATTCCGGCGATTTTCCAGCTTACAGGTTGGGAAAAGATGAGTTTCCGCGGCCAGCCGGTCGATGCAGTCAAGGCAAAAGAAGATTTGGAAGCTTTCTGCGAAAAGACGGTCAATGACGGAATTAAGATCGTCCGCGGCGGATACGGCCGTCTGTGTTATGCATTCTCCCGTTGGAACCGGGATCCGGAGATGACTGGGAAAATGCAGATGGAGAACCTGATTGAATGCTTTAAGATTGCCGATCCGATTTTGGCCAAATACGGGATTTATTATGCAATAGAAAACCATCTCGACTTCAAAGGCAGCGAGTTTGATTACATTTTCCGTACCGCCGGCGTAACCCATATTGGCTCTGCCTATGATACGGCCAATGGCTTCTATGTCAACTGCGATGCGAATGATGATATTCCGTATCTGTCCAAATGGGCGATTACGACGCATATCAAGGACACCAAAATTGTAGACAGCCCGTTCAACGGCCCGGACGGCCCGATGATCGCGGTTGGCTGCGGACTTGGCGAAGGAAATGTCGATGTTTGCGCTGCAGTTGATGCAATTTTGGAAAACAGCCCGATGAAAGATGGTATTCATCTGATTTTTGAAAGCGGCTGGTATGGAAAGGCCTGCCACGACGCCAATCCGGATATGGACGAGTATAACCGCCAGAAGACCCGTGAGAGCATTAAGTGGCTCCAGGATTACGTTACAATCAAATAAAGCTTTGAGGCTACAGAAATGATTTCCTATAAAAACAATGTCAAACTTGGCTTTGTCGGAGGCGCGTATCCCGCGCCTCCGACAATCGAGGACCGGTTTGAAAAACTGAAATGGCAAATGGCGCAGGCACATCGTATGGGCTGTGAGGTTTTCCCCGGTGTACCGATGGGAATCAGCGAAGAGCAGATGCAGGCATATGTCGATCTGATGCATCAATACGGGTTTGAAGGCGTAGGGCAGATGCCCCGGTGTGTATTCGAGCTTGCCGGCCCGGAAAAAAACCGTGCAGAAGAGGAACTTTGCAAGACGCTTGAATTTACCAAATATACATTGGGCGCCAAAGTTTTAAAAAATGGATATGGACGCCTTCGTCAAGAAACTTCGCGGTGGAATCGGACGCCGGGAATGACGCGTGACGAACAGCTTGCGCGTCTGACCGAAAATCTTTCTTTAGCCGCGCCGATTCTTGAAAAATATGGTTTGTATTATGGTCTTGAAAATCATTTGGATTTCAAGGGAAGTGAGCTTGCAGCAGTTTTTGAGAGTGTGCATTCTCCCTATATTGGTTCGTGTTATGATACGGCGAATGCATTCTATGTTAACTGCGATGCCAATGACGATATCCCATATCTGTCTAAATGGGCGTTAACGACGCATATCAAGGATACCAAGATTATTGACAGTCCATTTAATGGCCCGGATGGTCCGATGATCGCCGTAGGGTGTGCGGTCGGGCAGGGGAATGTGGATATACCGCGCGTATTGGATGCGCTGCTGGAAAACAGCCCGGTTCGGGACGGTTTGCAGTTGATTGTGGAACTTGGATGGTTCGGCTGCCAGGTAGCGGAAGAAAATGCCGATATGGGTGCGTATTACCGCCGAGCCTGTGAAGAAAGTCTCGAATTTATAAAAGATTACGTAAAGAAAACCTGATCTGAATCCAGAGAAATCGGTGGCATCTGCCGCCAGAAAGCAGGGAGAATCTGCCATATGATTCGAAATGTATTGGTAACGGGCGGTTCCGGCCGCCTTGGGAGCTTCGTTTGCCCCTATTTGAAAGGGCTCGGTTATAATGTCGCATCTTGCGATCTTGTACCGCCAAAACCGGGGACGCCAAATGTCGAGGCGGGGATTCCCTTTATCAAGGTGGATTTGCTGAATATCGGGGATATTCTGAAGGCGCTTTTGCTTGCACAGGCGGATGCAGTTGTGCATTTGGGCGCGATTCCCGGAAGCTCGGAGCTTCAACCCATGTTTGAAGATAATTCCTGGCGCGGCTATGCTAAAGAAGGGCGCCGCTACAGCTATGGCCGCTGCGAAGAAGATTATACGATGCGCGATAATACGATGGGTACCTTTTATGTGCTGGATGCCTGCCGCCGGGTAGGCGTAAAAACGGTTGTCGCGGCGTCGAGTTTCTTCGTCTATGGTATGGGTTCACGGATTAGCGGTAACGATTTTGTTCCGCAGACGATCCCAATCACAGAAGACCATCCGTGCGAACCTGAAGACACCTATAGCTTGTCTAAGCTTTTAAATGAGATCACCATGCAATCATTTGCCCGGGCATATGATATGAACTGCATTGCGATGCGGTTGCTGGGTGTTTATTACTACAATTATGCTGCGTCTAACCGTGTGCATGTTTTAGGCCGCGATTATGTAATCCCGAAATCGGATTATGAAGCGGTTATGACCGGGACGATTTATGAATATGCGGATGCCCGCGATATTGCGCGCTTTGTGGGGCTTGTATTTGAAAACCTGGATAAGCTTCCAAATAAGTTTGAGGCATTTAATGTGTGGACGGATACGCATTTTGCGCCGGAAAGTGCAGATTTTTACGCGAAATTGTATCCGAAACTCCGGCATTTAACCAAGAATTTAAAAGGCCATGAGGGCCTTTTCTCCATTGAGAAAGCCAGAAAACTTCTCGGATACGAGCCGGCGTATTCCTGGCGAAAGGAACCGGATAAGTATCCGATAAAGTGGGACGGGACAGAAAAATTTGATTATTAAGCCAAAAAGGCATAATAAAATACCAGGATAAAAGGAGAGTATTGAGCATGGCACAGATCAAAAACATCCTTGTAACCGGCGGCGCCGGCAGACTTGGCAACTATGTTTGTCCTTACCTCAAAGAACTGGGCTATAATGTTGCGGCGACCGATATTGTTGCTCCGAACAGAGAGTCTGCAAACGTCAAAGCGAAAATCCCCTTTATCAAAGCGGATTTGTTGGACTGCGGCGAGCTGGTAAAAGCTATTGCATTTGCACAGGCTGACCTCGTTATTCATCTTGGCGCAATTACAGGCAGCACCGAATTGCAGCGTCCTTTTGAAGAAAGAGAACTTGGCCCGGCGCCTTCTGGCAGATCTTCTATGTGGAGAATGGAAGAAGACACCTGCATGAAGGTGAATACGATGGGTACTTATTATGTCCTGGACGCTTGCCGCCGCATGGATGTTAAGTATTGCATCGGCGCTTCCTCTTATTATGCCTATGGCCAGGCCGGACAGATTGGCGGACGTCCGATTACCATAAAATCCCTGCCGATCACGGAAGATCATCCGATGGAGCCGGGCGACACCTACTCCATGTCCAAGTATTTTGGCGAAGAGATGATGAAGGCATTCTGCCGTTCCTATGACATGCGCTGCATAGCAATGCGTCTGATGGGCGTTTTCTATCATGATGCACCGTTTGCAAAGTTTGTGTATAAATTCCCGGTCGGCTGCCCGACGAAGAATAAAAACGGATATCTTGACGGCGGATTCGAAGAGCACGTCGATTCCCGCGATATCGCCCGTTTCATCGGCCTTGCAATTGAAAAGTTCGATGAGCTGCCCAATGCGTTTGAGGCGTTCCATGTCTGGTCCTGCACGCACTTCGACTGTGAAACGGCGGTTGCATATGGTGCAAAATATCCGGCATATGGCGATATGGTTAAGGGAATTAAGGGCTATGACGGCTTGTTCTCGATTGAAAAAGCCCGTAAGCTGCTTGGCTATGAGCCGCTGTATGACTGGAAGAAGGGAACCGTCGATTATACCAACGAGGAGTACGAAAAGAAATAAGGGATGCATTGCTGCCCTGCAAATTGCAGGGAAACAGGTATCGTCAGACCCCGGTTTAGGGGTCTGGCGATACACGGCGTTTGCCGCATGAAATGAAAAGGACAAGGAGATTACCATGAGCAAATTAAAAATCGGTCATACCGGTATAACCTGGCCCAGCGACGATGATTATCTCGCAACGGTAAAAACGATCGCCGCGGAAGGTTTCGGCGGCATTGAGTTGTTTGCGTGGACCCTGCCGAAAATTGAGGCGCAGGGGAAATTGGATATTTTTGAAGAATATAAGATTCCGCTGTGGTCTGCCTATTTTTCGCATGACATTCTGGACAAGAACAATCGCCAGGCGGAATTCGAGAAAATGAAACGATTCGGAGAAATTCTTGTGAAAAAAGGCGGCACACACGCGGCCTTTGGCGGCAATATAATTGACCGCAGAAAATATAATTATCTGGACCACCGTGATGATATCGTAGAAATTGTCAATGAATCCGGAAAGGTATTGCAGGATATCGGAATCCGCCTGTGTTTCCATCCGCATACCGGAACGCCGATCGAGACGCAGCCGGAGATTATGGATTTCTTCCAGCGCATTGATCCGAACTATGTCGGTTTTGCCCCGGATATCGGTCAGATCGCGAAGGGCGGCGGTAACCCTCTGGAAATCATGCGGGCATTTGATTCGCTGATTGAGCATTTCCATTTTAAAGATTACGGTGGAAAATGCGAATTTGACCGCAGCCAGGTCAAGCCGCTGGAAGGGGAAACATATTTTAATTTTAATGATGTCGGTAAGGAAATCGACGCGACCGGTTATGTCAATTATTGTGTGCTGGGTGACGGTGTCGTGGACCTTCTTGGTATATTGAAATTCCTGGAGGACAAGAATTATGACGGTCATGTTATGGTGGAGCTGGATGGGACCAATGCGATGCCATTGAGCGCGGAAGAAGCGGTGCATCGCAACCATCTGTATCTGCAAAAGCATGGCTATATGGCGTAAAATAGATTGAGATGCCGTAATACGGCTTAATATAAGGGAGGTTTTCGAATGGCTAAATCCATCGTTTCTATTGCCCATAGCGACGAGTATCTTGGTACTCCCGCAAATTATACCCATGAGCATGTTGAGAAAATAAAGGCAATGATCCGTCAGATTGCGGATGATACCCGCGGCGGTATGGCCAATATCGTACATAAGGGCGATGTAGTTTTTATTAAGGTGAATACGGTTAATACGTCTCCGCCTGAGAACGGCTTTACGACGGACCCGCGTATGCTCGAAGCCTTGATCGAGCTGGTACAGGAACAGCAGCCGAAGAAAGTCCAGGTCGGCGAACGTTGCGCGCTTGGACAGGACACCATGAAATGTTTCGAAGTCTGCGGCCTGAAGGCGGTTGCAGACCGTACAGGCGCCGAACTTGTTGCGCTGGAAAAGACGGAATTCGAAATGCATCATATGAACCGTCCGGTGTCCTTTGCGGATTTCCCGTTCCCGAAGGTCGTAAAAGAGGCAGATGTTTATATCGGCCTGCCGAAAATGAAAGTGCATATTCATACCGGACTCACGAATGCGCTGAAACTGCAGTTTGGCCTTTGCCCGGACTATAAATGGATGAGCGCATGCCATAGAGACGATATTTATCAAAAGATCTGCAATTTGACCGCTGCGGCCAAACCGGACTGGTTTATCGTAGACTCCCTGTGGACCTGTCAGGGGAATGGACCGTTCAGCCCGTATCCGGATGACCGTATTACGGACTGGAACACCACTTACGGCGGATCAGATCCGGTGGCGATCGATACGGTTGCAGAAATGTTGATGCAATGGGAAAACCCGGGGAATCTGCCGTCCACGGTGTTGGGCGCATTTGACGGCCTTGGCACCAACAATCCGGACGAAATTGAACTTAAGGGCGTACCGGTTGACTCTGTATCCCGTAAATTTAAGCGTCAGGATACCGTATTGTGCGGCAAATTTAAAAATGTCAATATAATTGTGGGCTCCGCCTGCGAACCTGGCTGCCGCGTCATGGTCCGCATGGGTCTTGATGCTGCATATGTCAATGGTCTGCTGGATAAGCTCCCGTGTCCGGTTACTATTTTTACCGGATTACAGTTTGAGCCGTATGTTAAGGACGTTAAGGGTCCGGTGATCATTTACGGCGACTGTGCAAAGAAGATGGCGGAATTCTATCCGGATGCATATACCTGGTTCTCTACAGAGGAGTATCCGACGTGTGTTCCGATGTATTCCAATATTCCCGGCAACGGAATCGGCGATATTCTGGAACGGATTATCAAGGACCCGACGGCCAAGGGAGGCCCGGTCTTAACGCTGGATAAATAAAAAAGATTATCGGAATGCGGTTTTGCGGCAGGCGCAGCCTGCCGCAAAACGTGCGATATCCGGAGAAAATTTCGTATATTGAAAGGATACGAATGTTGTGGAAAAGATTAGATTCGATAAACCGGCAGTAAAGGAAGGTCTGCTCAAGCTGCTGGAGATCAAGGATTCTGATATCCGGATTCTCACATTGCGCCAGGGTCTGGATGCTGTGGACCAGGGTTTGCATTCCGGCGGCGCATTTTCTGCGATTGTACCCCTGGTCAGCCTGTACTATGGGGGGATTATCCGGATCGACGTTGAGAATCCCACAACGCCCGGTCAGGACCAATTCGTGATGAGCAAAGGCCATGCGGTAGCCGCGATGGCGTCTGTTTATTGTGATAAGGGTTATTTTGATGCGGCGCTATTGAAAAATTCCCGTTCATATGAAAGTATTTTGAACGGCCATCCCGGCCCGATCCTCCCTGGTGTCCAGATTTCAACCGGTCCGCTTGGCCAGGGTGTCAGCGCTGCGGTTGGATTTGCCATGATTGGCAAGAAAAATCCGAAAAATGACGTCTATACGATGTTGGGAGACGGAGAGATGCAGGAAGGCGGCGTCTGGGAAGCGCTGATGTACGCGGTTGATCAAAGGCTGGATAATTACTGTGTAATTGTGGATCAGAATAACGGACAGCTCGACGACGTTTCAAGAATGATCATTTCTTCGAATATTGCAGCAAAGCTGGAAGGATTTGGCTTCCGCGTACTGACAGCCAATGCAACGGAGTATGAACCTGTTTTGGATGCGTTTGCCAAATTTAAAAACGAACGCGATGGACGGCCCTGTGCGATTGTCTGCAATTCGACAAAGGGGTTCGGCAGTTTCTCGGCTGCCGTCAACGGCCATAAGATTACAGTTTCTTCGGCGCTTGGGCAGCAGGAGATTGCCGCGCAGGAAGCCCGGCGCACGGATCGGGAAGCGGCGTTTGTTGAATATTATAATACCCTGCGCTGTGAATCCTGTAAATCTGCGTTAATTCAGTGCGCAGAAAGCATGAATCTTGTTCCGGAGTTTGCCGAGTGCGGCGCGCTGAAAGCAGTCGGAGCGGGAAAACTTGCAGCAAAAGTACGCCGCGCAGTGCCGCGCTGCAAAAAGATCTGCTATGATGCGGAAAAACTTCCGAAAATTGAACTGGGTAAGGATGTACAGGGCAGTGATATTATTACGGCTGCAATGAAAGCGTTTGCGCAGGACAAGCGGATTGTAAGCATCGATTCAGATCTGTCTTCCACTTCCGGCCTGTACGCCGGCGTGGCCGCCGTGGATAAGACACGTGCGCTCAATGTCGGCATTGCGGAAGCGAATATGATGAATATTGCAGAGGCGTTTGCAGCTGCCGGTGCGAATGTATGGACTTCAACATTCTGTCCGTTTTTCGACTGGCGTGTCATGCGCCGTATTGCCGTCAGCTATCAGGAACGTCTGGAAGCGATTGAGCGGGAAGACGGATGGCTGTCGCAGGGTCATGGCCTGGATATTACGTTCCTGGCTACTGCAGCGGATATGGATACGCAGACCAACGGCGCCACCCATATGGGCAATGACGATCTGCTGTTTTTCTCCCAGATGGCGCATGTAAAGGTTATTACGGCCTGTGATGCCGGCCAGCTTTTGGGAATTATGAAATGGATTGCCGAAGGGAATCGGGGTCTGGTTTATTTGCGTATGCTGCGGAAAGCATCTAAAACGATTTATCCGTCGGATTTCCAATTTGAATATGGAAAGAGCTATACCGTACGTGATGCAGAGAATCCCAAAGCGATCATCGTGAGTTATGGACGCGGGATTTTCGAAGCGCTTGATGCGGCCGAGAAGCTTGCGCAGAAAGGGATCGCAGTTAAAGTTGTGGATATGCCGTCAATCGATGCGGAAGGCCTCGCGCAGCTGTATCAGACCGGAGCAAAACTTGTCCTTGCTGAGCAGAATAATGGCCTGATTGCGTCGCGCCTGCCGAATATTTTGCTCAAAGCCGGTTTGTGTGTAGATCCTTCCCATATTGAGACGATCAACATGTTGGATCAGGACGGTAATGCGCAGTTTGTCCATTCCGGGACCTATGCGCAGCTATCCGCAGCATTTGACCTGAATGCGGAAGGCATAGCCAGACGTGTGGAAAGCGTTCTTTAAAAGAAAGGCAGAGCTATGATTAACGTCAATGAAAATAATATTGAAGAATTGGATCTTCCTGGCCGTAAACTGCGCTGGGTAATCACGCAGGAAAAAGACCACTCAGAATTTTGCTCGATGTGCGTCATCAAGATTCAGCCGGGGGCAAAGGTTACGCCTGCCCATCTGCATCCGAACGGAGAAGAACTGGTTTATATCCTTTCCGGGACCGGCCGTGCGTTGGTTGGCACCGAAGTGGAAGATATTCGTGAAGGCAGTGCGGTACTGTTCCCCAAAGGTGTGCCGCATATGCTCAAAAACACCGGTACGGAGCTGATGAAGGTCGCTTGTTTCTATGCGCCGGCTGCCGACCCGTCAAGTTATGAATACCATCCGGAAATTGATATCGATGATTTCGATAAATAAATAAAAGAGGATAGGACAATGGAAAAACTGAAGTATTTTGTTAACAATCAGTTTGTAGAGTCAAAAACCGATAAATGGTATGACCTGCATAACCCCAATACCGGCGAAGTCACCGGACAGGCTCCCTGTTGCACCAATGAAGAGGTGCTGGGAGCAATTGCAGCTGCAAAGGCTGCATTCCCGGGATGGAGCTCCACACCGGCCATTAAACGTTCCCAGATCCTGTATAAAGTCCGTGACCTCCTGATTGAGCATATGGAAGAATTGACAATGCTCGTTGCCACTGAAAATGGTAAGGTTTGGGCTGAGGCAGAAGGCGATGTTCTGAAAGCAAAGGAAGGTACAGAACTTGCCTGCCAGGTACCGTCTTTAATGCAGGGCGAAAGCACGATGGACGCCTCAAAGGGATACGATACGGTTCTTTACCGTGAACCGATCGGCGTCTTTGCGGGCATTGTTCCGGTAAATTTCCCGGCGATGATTCCGTTCGGATGGATGACTCCGGTTTGCGTTGCCTGCGGCAATACCATCGTATTGAAGGCAGCATCCCTGACGCCGCGCACGGCGATGCGTATTGCAGAGCTGTATAAAGAAGCGGGGATGCCGGACGGCGTGGTGAATATCGTAACCTGCTCCCGCAATGAAATTAATACCATTCTTGATCATCCGGATGTCAAGGGCATAACCTTTGTTGGTTCTACGCCGGTTGGTAAACTGATTTATCAGCGTGCGGCTGCGGCCGGCAAGCGTGTTCAGTGCCTGACGCAGGCCAAGAACCATGCGCTGATTCTGGAAGACACACCGATCACACGCACAGTTGCCGGAATTATCAACTCCGCATACGGCTGCGCCGGCCAGCGCTGCATGGCTTTGAGCGCCATCGTGGTACAGGAAAGTATTGCCGATGAATTCGTCAAGGAGTTTGTCAAGCAGGCTTCGAAGATCAAAGTCGGCCCGGCATATGATAAGACGTCCAAACTTGGCCCGATTACCTATAAGTCCCACTATGATGAAGTAATTGCTGATATCAACAAGGGTATCGCAGAAGGTGCACAACTCGTGTTGGATGGCCGGAACTGTAAAGTGGAAGGCTTTGAAAATGGTTATTATGTTGGCCCGACGCTGTTTGACCATGTTACGGAGGAAATGTCCATTGGTCAGGAAGAAATTTTCGGACCGGTCCTGTGCATGAAGCGTTGTAAGGATTTCCATGACGGTTTGCGCATTATGAATGCGAATCCCTACGCAAACGGTTCGGTTATCTTCACGCAGAATGGTTATTATGCCCGTGAGTTTGCGCGTCATACCGATGGCGGTATGGTTGGCGTCAATGTTGGAATTCCGGTTCCGATCGGTTTCTTCCCCTTTGCCGGGCATAAGCAGTCCTTCTTCGGCGATCAGCATTGCCTTGGGAAAGACGCTTACCGGTTCTATACCGAAAGCAAAGTCGTAACCACACGCTGGTTCGATCAGGATGAAATCAATAATACCCAGGTTTCTACTTGGGATGGAACAATCTAAACGTAAACAGTCGTGTTCATATAGACAAGTCCTGTCCGCAATTGCAGACAGGACTTGTCTGCGAACAGGCAAAATAGACAAAATTGACCATAAGAATTCGATATAATGCCATACCGATTTTAGCATATCATACAAAAACTGCTTGCTTTTTGCGGAGCAAATGCCTATAATAAGAGAAGTGAGTCAAACGATAGGAGGTATTCCCACATGAATGAGAAATACAAAAATGTTCTGATTACCGGTGGCTGCGGCCGCCTGGGGCGTCAGTGCTACTATGAGCTTCATAACGAGTATAATATTACGCTTTTGGACCGTGTTGCGCCGGATAAGCAGCCCTTCCCCTGGAAACCGGAACGGGATTGCAAATTTGTCATGGGCGAACTGACGTCTTTGGAAGACTGTATGCGTGCAATTCTTCTGTCGAAGGCAGATTGTATTTTGCATTTGGCGGCTATCACGCATGCGACAGAGGTTGGCCGGTTTGTCTACCAGCGTGAGCCGGAAGATCTGTGCTGGGATGTAAATATGAACGGTACGTATTATCTTCTGGAAGCAGCCCGCCGTCTCGGCGTGAAAAAGGTGATTTTTGCATCTTCCTATTATGCAACAGGGATTAATCACAATACATCCGGCATGCCGTGGGAGATTCCGTCTTTGCCGGTTGATGAGAATCAGCCCTGCCAGCCGCAGGATTCCTATTCCCTTTCGAAGTGCCTCAATGAAAAGATGTTGGAGTGCTATGGCAATGCTTATGGATATCGTACGGTTTCTTTCCGTTTGCTTGGCATTTCCAATCCCTATGTTCCGAAGCCTGTAAATGTGGACGTTCCGGTTACCGACCAGAATAAGGACGGCTTCCATGATGATACCTATCAGTATGTAGATTCCCGTGACATCGCATACGCCATGCATCTTGCATTGGATAAGGATTGTGAGCGCCAGCATGAAGTATTTAACCTGGCAACCGCAAAGCGTTATCCGGAATCCACGGCGGAATTTGCCGCGAAGCATTGGCCCACGATTGCTGAGGCCTGTAAAAATGTTCCGGAATATCAGGGCGGGAAAGAAGATGTCGGCCTGTTTACGATTACGAAAGTGCGTAAGCTGTTGGGCTATGAGCCGAAGTGCCGCTGGGAAGGCAGCGAATATTATCCCGGCTATGCCCCCGGCGATCATCGTGACGACGGATCTATTGTCGAGTAAGGATTTTATGCAAAAAGGCCGCAGGACAAGCGGCCTTTTTACGTTTACTGCGCTATGGCAGGAGTAGGTTTATGAAAGAACAGGGACGTATTTTTGAATGTTTACAGCACGGCGCAAAAATCAACATAATAGGAGACAGTATTGCGGCGGGTGTAGGATGCAGCGAAGGGTATCCAACGCAGGAAACGTTGCTTGTGCATGGTTCTGATCGCTATACGCGTTGGTATGCGCCCAATGCTTGGTGGGTTCTGCTTTCGCGGTATCTCGTGGAAAAATTCCCAAAGTGCGAGATTGAGAATCATGGCTGCAGTGGTATTTATTCCTATCAACTCTTTGCCGGCCTTGATCAGGTGAGTTCCGGAGAAGAGGACATCGTTTTAATTTTGGTCGGCGCCAATGATCGTAAGCGCGAACGGGGAAGGCAGGAGCTGGAATCGGGATTATGCGGGATGGTTGACCGATTCCGCGCACAGAATACACTTCCAGTCTTGATTTCGCCCAACCCATCCACAGCGGAAAATGAGATGCACCCGTCCCGCCTGTGCCATATTGAGGATATTGTCAACGTAATTCAATACGTTGCATGGAAAAAAGATGTGCTGTATGCGGACTGTTACGGTGCAGTTTTGAATGAGATGAAGCGGAAGAATTGTTCCATTGAAGATTTGATGACGCAGTCAGGGTGTATGTCCGACGGATTGCATCCGACGGATCAGGTGCAGAAGATCATGGCGGACTGTGTGCTGCAAACCTTGGGACTAGCACCGAAAATCCCGGGCGCACAATGGTAAAAGGAGGATATTTATGATTCAATCAATTGGACATATTGCGATTCATGTATCGGATCTTGATCGGGCGCTGGACTTTTACTGCCGCGTTCTCGGCGGGAAAAAAGTATTTGAGGGCACAGAAAACGGCGAAGTGAATATGTGCTATGTAAAATTTTGCGACGGGCAATATATCGAGCTGTTTAAGCCGGAGCCGGGTGCGGAGAAAAAAGACACTGGGATCGGGTTTATGCATCTGTGCCTGACAGTTGCAGATATTTACGAGGCAGAGAAACAGGTAAAAGCTGCCGGATGGCCGGCAAAACCGGTGCGGAAGGGGAAATATGGCAATTATCAGCTTTGGATTGCCGATCCGGACGGGCTTCCCATTGAATTGATGCAGATTTTGCCGGACTTCCTGCTGGGGAACGCATAAAAAGTGCTGAAAGGGACCGATTAAAAATTCGTCGGATTTAAAAGTTTACAGGTGCGGGAATTTTCCAGCACCTGTTTTTTTTAAAGAATGTAGTCTGTAATACAATCGTACCAATGGACATAAGTCGTGCCGTTGATGATCAACTTTTCATTTTGGGGAAGCAGTTCATCCCACTTCTTTTTGTAATGATCAAAAGCCCAGTCATTGCGGTTGAACCTGCGCCAGAGGATCGTTTTTCCGTGTTGATCCAAAAACTGTTCCGATGCGATACCAGCATTATAGGTGCCGATATCCATTACGCAAACGGTGTCATAACTTTTTCCGTCAATCGTAACAATATATCGGCCAACAATATCCAGTAAAAAATCTTTTTTTACGCTTGTGATAATGGAACCATCTCTGTATAGATCACCTTTGGGCGCCAGATTGGTCTCGTTGCCGCAGTTGTCTTCCCCAAATCCCCAGTTCTTTGAAAATTCCTCACCATCGAGGAAGGTAATGTAATGGTGAACTTCTGCGTCGTTTCGAAATGCTGCCAGATAACGGCAGTGCGTATCGGTAAGTTGCGCAATAAAGGTGTAATGCGTCACATCGGTTTTGTCTGAACAAGATATTTCCTGGGCAGTCAGTTCTACGCCTTCGATGCCATGTACCGTTGCTTTTCCCGTGACTTCCATGTTGCATATGTGGCTGCATTTGCGAGATGGGATGTCGTAGATTCCCCAGGATATCCTTTCTCCGAGTTTCGGGACCAGAAACCAACCCATAAGTTCTTCCCATTTTACCGAAAAAGGCGGTTCCGTATGGGCTTGGATTTTATATTCAGGAATATAATTCGGTAAAGTTTTCATTTCTTTTGCTCCTTTCAAGAATTCCATCTGGTAAGGATATTGCGTTTTAAAGTTCTGTTTTGCAGTATAAAGTCTGCTTTTAACGGTTCCTAAAGGAATATTCAGCACTTTTGCGATTTCTGCTTGCGGCATCTCTTTCCAAAAGTAAAGGTAAAGACATTGCTTATCTCGCTCGCCAAGTAAATGCAGCGTTTCTCTAACGGAATCCATCATAGAAAGACCGTACCGGCTGCCGAATAGTTGTTGTTCCTGTAGTGTATCGATGGGTATTTCGTACTGCGCCGCTTTTTTTCGAAAATAATCATTGCATTTATTTTTTGCAATACGTAAAATCCATGCTTTAAATGCGGCCCGATTGTTAAGTTCTGAAAACTTTTGATAAGCAGTCAGATATGTTTCCTGTAGGATATCGTCTGCATCTGCTTTGGAGCTTATTCGAAACCGTACAAAACGCTCTACAGATCCCTGTACAGTTTGTAGTAAGTCCTCAAATGTATCCAATTCATCACCTCCCATGATATGGATTAAAACCGGTTTCACTTATTATAGACGGGAATTAGGACCGAAAGGTTCATTTTAAGGAAGCTTTCCTAAAAAAATTCCCGTCTGATCAAACGGCAGCTTTCCTTGCAGGCGTAGTTGTTGTGCTGAAAATGGAATGCAGAAGGGGAAAGGAAGATCGAAGCGTATTCTTTATAGCGATGGTGTTCTGAAAAAGAGGATTGTATAAGAAAAACGGCGGCTTGACATTTGTCAAACCGCCGTTTGAGAATTTGCCTGGTTTCCGGCCGTTCTAAAAGGATTGCCGGAATTTTACTTAAAATAAGCAACTGCACTTTCAAATAGATGCATATCGAATTCGCCGGGGATGTTTTTATATAATCCGCTTCCCCAACGTTCGGTATGCCCCATCTTGCCAAAGACACGGCCGTCTGGGGAACAGATCCCTTCAACTGCAAAAGCAGAATCGTTGGGGTTGAAATGGACGTCTGTTGTTGGCTTGCCGCTTAAATCTACATACTGTGTTGCAATCTGCCCGTTTTCCGCCAGCGCATGAATGACCGCGTCGGAAGCCAGGAAACGCCCTTCACCGTGGGAAATTGCAACCGAATAAACTTCATCAGGCTGCGTAGCAGCTAACCAGGGGGATTTATTGGAAGCAACACGCACACGGACAATGCGCGATTGATGGCGTGCAATGGTGTTGAAGGTCAGCGTCGGGCTATCCGCATCAGTATCGATGATTTTACCGTAAGGAACCAGCCCGAGCTTAATTAACGCCTGGAAACCATTGCAGATACCTGCCATCAGGCCATCACGCTTCTGTAGAAGGTCATCAACAGCTTCGCGGACGGCAGCGCTTCGGAAGAAAGCGGTAATAAATTTTCCGGAACCATCCGGCTCATCTCCGGCGGAGAAACCGCCGGGTACAAAGACGATCTGGCTGCTGCGCATCCGGGCGGAAAATCCCTCAACGCTTTGCGCTATATCGTCTGCGCTTAAATTGCGGATTACGAAACATTCCGCATCCGCGCCGGCAGCTTCAAACGCTTTGGCTGTATCGTATTCACAGTTTGTACCCGGGAAGACCGGGATTAAGACGCGAGGCCGGGCGATTTTGCATGCTGACGCCGTATAGGAGTTGGTCTTATAGGTAAATGCCGGGATATCCCGCGGCTTCTGTTCAATATTACAGGGATAGACCGGCTCAAGCTTACCTTCGTAAATGGCGAGTAATGAATCAAGAGAAAGCCGTTCGTTGCCATGCATAATTTCAGCCTCTACGGTTGTATTGCCAAGCAGGGAACCAAGCTGAACATCTGCATCACATTCAAACAGGAAAGCGCCATACTGATATCCAAAAATTTCATCGTAGGGGATGTCCGCATATTGGAAGCCAATCCCGTTTCCAAAACACATTTTCATTACGGCTTCGGCAATTCCGCCGTAACCGGGCGTGTAAGCCGCATAAATTTTTCCCTGACGCATCAGGTTGCTTAAGGCCGTGAAATTTTTCTTTAGTGCAGCGATATCAGGTAATCCGGCTTCGTTGAGCGGGGCTGTCAAGAGACGTACCGGATGGCCCGCGGCCTTGAATTCCGGAGAAAGAACGTTTTGGATCGTATCGGTGGTTACAGCAAAGGATACCAGCGTGGGCGGAACCGTCAGA
>CALWJF010000013.1 GCA_944380935.1 uncultured Clostridia bacterium | reverse complement strand
CTTTGCGCCCGAAATACGCCCGCCACGCCGCAAAAACATCATATCGTCCACCGTAAAATACTGACGCATATTGCTGCAGTACGTCCGCAAATCCTCGCACAGCGCATCAAACGCCATTGCCTGCATCCGCAAATCCGCAGCATGACATACAACAAGCCCGATACCCAAACCGGCTCCCAGGGAATCAATCACTTCCACACGCCGTCCCGGAAATATCTCGCACAGTTGCGCAGCCGCCAACCGGGCTGAATGCACCGTCCCGCTGACGCCGGAAGACAGCCCGATATAGACTACATCCTCCCCCGCTTCCAGAACCGGACGGAACGCATCTACAAACACTTCCGAATTAATCAGCGAAGTCTTGGCCAATGTACCATGGCGCAACGCATCATAATACGATTTGTAATCAAACTGCGTTAAGTCTATCGGACATTCATATTGCTTCCCTCCCAGTTCCATCGGGTAGGTTATTACATGGATATCCAGCTGCATAATTTTCTCATAGGGAAGATTGGCGGCTATATCGGTGAAAATTTGATAAGACATCTTCAGGGCACCTCGATCTAGTATTTGAAACCATTATATACGTTGCCGATAATGGTGTCAAGAGATCCTTCCACACTTAACACATTTTTTAATAATATCTATATATTTTTTATAAATGTACAGATATTATAACATTTGTCAAAAAAAGTTCAGTATGGTCTTTTCCCCGCGCGCCCGCTCTCTCTAACGGGTATTTTTTAAAATAAATAGAAACTTCCGGACGCACATTTGCAGCTGCTGCTTCCACAATTGCGTAAAATGTCTTGCCAGCAGCCGTGTTATGTGTTAGGATACCAAAAAAGACCGCGAAAAGGATGTATTTTTATGTTGATCCGTCTTGCCGAGCAACAGGATTTTGCGCAGATTTTAAAAATTTATCAGGCTGCACGCCTTTATATGAAAACACACGGCAACCCTCATCAATGGGGCGATCACCATCCCGATCCGCAAACGCTGGAATCCGATTTATATGAGAGGCAGTTATACGTACTGGAAGGCAACGATACGATAGCCCATGCGGCTTTTGTCCTTTTTACCCACGCAGAACCCACCTATGCCCATATCGACGGGTCCTGGCTCGACGACGGCCCTTACGGCTGCATCCATCGTGTGGCAAGCGACGGGACGATGCATGGGACTTTTCGTCTAATCGCAGATTTTTGCAAAACACAGGCATCTTCCCTGCGCATCGACACGCATGCAGACAACCGTACGATGCAGCATGTCGTCGAACAGGCCGGATTTGTCCGCTGCGGCATTATCCGCCTGCCCGACGGCGACCCGCGCATCGCCTATCAGTATCTGCCGCCATGCGGCGCTTCGCAACAGGCGCGGCGCTGAGCATTTGCTCCGTTCCGCAAGAGCGGGGCCGGCAACATGCCGGGCAAAAAACAGGCCCTCTGTACAGGTTTGTTTTCCCATACAGAGGGCGTTTATTTACACACTGTTTTTTATCAGGCCTGATTTTTAAAAATATGTCCGGGGCGATAGACCAGCGGGCCGTTATGCTCCCCAAAATAATAGCAGGGCAACCCGGTATGCGCGCCATAATTATAGATCCCTGCACGGTCCGTTTTGCCTGCAAGAATAGCGTCGGATGCTTCTAGGAGGTCATCCAGCAGGCTTACCGGCTGTAAACCCACAGTATGCCCTGTCAACAGCGCGTCAAAGCGATTGCGCATTGCCGAAAGTTTTTTCAGCGACGCATTATGTTCCTCGACAGACAGACTGTAGGGGAACAGCAGCCAAACGGTATCATGCAGAACCGTATCGCCGGTTATCAGCACACGGTCTTCGATGTCCAAAAAACAGGTCGAACCCGGCGTATGGCCGGGCGTTGCAATGGCTTCCACATGCCGGCCGCCCAAATCGATAACATCGCCGTCGCAGATCGGCTTGAGCGGGCCCGGGCGCAGGGCGCGGAACGGTTCCGGTACCTGATCGAAGTCAAACATCCTGTCATATATGGGAAAATCCGCCGGATTCAACAGGCATTCCTCATAAAAAACATTGCCGCGCACATGGTCGAAATGCGAATGCGTACAGGCAAGCGTCAGCGGCAAATCCGTATATTCACGTACATATTCCTTATGGTTTTCGCGGCCGTAACCAGTGTCGATTACCAACGCACGTTCTGTCCCTCGTATAACATAGGAGCCGGGGCCAATATTAATCTGTGCGATATGATCGTTAACCGGTGTAAAATTACGCGCAGTATCCATAAAATGATCTCCTTTCCCCGATTAATTTTCTTTATTGTAGCACAGTCTGGTCCCGTGTACAAGCGCTGCGCCGCTTCGGCATGCTTTTTTATTTCCCTGCACAGCCGCCCTTTTATGCAAAAAACCGCCTTATGGAAAAGGCGGTTTTTGTACTGCTCTGTTTTGATATACCGCTCCCCTGCGCAGGCGGAACGTTACCGCACGCAGCGGCATAGCGGAAGATATTCGTCGAGCGTACGCCGGAGGTATTCGTCCCACATGACATAATCATGGTCATACCCCTCTGCCAGCGTATAGTCGACGGCAAGTCCCAACGCACGCAGCTGGCGGACATCGTCCTCCACACGCGCGCGGATAAATTCACGGCTGCCGCACACCACATGCAGCGCGGGAAAATCCACGCCCTCCGCAAGGCCGCGGCGGATTAATTCTGCCAGGTCATAGCGCGAGCCGTCAATCCGGCAGGCAGGGCCAAAGGTGTGCAAATACAGCGGGAAACTTTTGAAGTGCTCGCTTTCCAGCTCCTGCTTGAGTGTTTCCGTGTTCGGGGTAAGCCCGATACCGCCGGAAAGATCAACACAGGCACAATAACGATGCGGATAGTACAATGCATTCCCCAGTGCAGCATTGCCGCCCATCGCATAGCCGACAATAAAGTTATCTTCCCGGGCCGGGGAAGAAGGAAACAACGCCTGAACGACCACCGGCAGTTCCTCTCCCAGAAATGTCGCATACTTTTTACCATAGGCGGTATCCACGCCGAAGGAATTGGCTACATCCGGAATCACCAGCATTACGCAGTTGCGCTCTGCGTAGCGTTCCACATTGGTATAGCGAATCGGGAGCGAATCATCATCCCCGCCGCCATGGATCAGATAAACCGTCTGAAACTTCATTCCCGGACGGTAAACCGGCCGGTCCGGTGCCGGAACAGGTCCCGTATGTTCACGTATACCCTGATCCCGGTCATAGTAGCTAAAGGAATTGGTAGGGATCACCGCACTTACATCAACCCAGTGTCCCAGCGCCTGGGAACGGTAATTAAAACGCAACAGCATGTCTTTTCCTCCTATTCTTCTCCATAGATTCAGGATAAAAGGAAAAGAAACGCCTGTCAATTTACCTTTCTCGTTATTCGTAAACCCCAACTGAAAATCACAAAAAACAGGATGCTGCTTTCTTTGTTTTTTCCCTGCGCCATGGTATAATTTTACAAAATCCCAAACAGGACCGGCATCGCAGGGGCAGGAGGGAGGACGGTTATGCAATGGATTGATTATCGGAAGCTCCTTGGCGTAGGGTTTGCAGATACAGAAAAATACCTGATTTTGCAAAACAAAATCCGCAATTTGCTGACCCTTTCCCGAGACGAAATCGCATACACGGGAAAAAGTTATTTCCAGTTTTGTATGATGACCGGACGGCGCTTCTCCGAGCTGCGCAGCCCGATGGGGTATATATTGTCCATTCTCGGCGAAGAAGCCAAAGATCTTGGCGGCTTTTTAAGCGATTATATCGCGTTTGTCAATACGTTTGAAGAGCTGCCTTACTCCCAATGGGACCGGCGTGCGCTGATCGACCTGCTGCGCAATATGATGCGGCAGTCCGGCATTCCGATGGAGATTTATGAAGATGCCGACGGATATTTTGCCTTTCCCGAAGGTGCTGCGGAGCTGGATGAAGCGTTGGTTTCTTCGCCGTTGTTATGGCTGCGCGCCTATCCTTCTGCTTATAAATGCTTTTCCACGGCATTGAAGCAGTACGTTCAGGACGCATATGTCCGCGATACGGCTGACAACCTTCGCAAAGCGCTGGAAGCATTTTTACAGGATTTTTTCAAAAATGACCGAAATCTTTCCAACAATATCCCCATAGTCGCCACCTATTTAAAAGCTTGCGGCGCCCCGCGCGAGTTCTCCGAAACATACGTAAAACTGGCAGATTTATATCGCAAACTGAACGACCGCGCCGCCAAGCACAACGACGCCATCGACGCACGGTTCCTGGAATTCCTTCTATATCAGACCGGCGCCTTTATCCGCCTGCTTCTTACCCTGCGTGAAAAGGAACCAAAGCATGAAACCGAACCCGGGCCATAAACCAGACAGCGCCGTTTTTACGGCGCTGTTGCTGTTTCCGCAAGCAGGCGGCGGATGCGCCGGAAAATTGCATAGGGCGCATGGGAAAACGCACGTACCGAAAAACAGCCCAAAATCCGTTTCCCCTCCCGGACAAAAAAGGATTCCCCATCGCAAACAACTTGCCGATGCCCGCAATAAAACCCGTAGCGCGCATGCATGCCGGCGCAGTCCGCCAGACGCCGCAGCTGGGAAAACAGGATCCACTCATCTTCGTCGCGCAGCAGCAGCATATCGGAGGCGGTACTGTGTGCAATCAGGAAGCGGCTGGTATAAAAATAAGGTGCGGCGCGGGTATGCAGGCAGACGATCGCCGGTTTCAGCGTATGCCACCCATCAACGGTAAACCTGTAATACGGGGTCTTGGAATTTTTGGGCAAAGTGTCGATTTCCCTGCGCCGCACCAGCTCTGCATGCACAACCCGGCCAAGATAATAAATGCCCTCCTTTGCCCCATCTCCAAACGAAGGCAGGTATAACGCCACATGGGAAGTCGGCGGAAGATGCGCGCGCATCTGCGCGGCAGGAATATGATAAAAACCACAGGCAAGACAGGCGCACAGCTGGCGCAGGTCGCGCACCCGGCCGACAAGGACATCCGCAGCCATTGCGGCGCCGGAAAAATAAGCGCCTTCCGGCAAAGCGGCATATTCCGGCGCGGCGGGGAGCGCAAGCGGTTTTTGATCGGACATGACGCATCCTTCCTGCATATTGCTGCCTCTTTCAATTCCATTCGCAGTCCGTCCCATCGCGGCGCCGTTTCCGCCTGCGCAGCGCACGCGGAAACGGCTGTCTGCTCAAGCGTCCGGTATGCCAAAGCGGCGGTACCCGGCGCTGTTCGTTTCTACGAATCCCATTATACCACAGCCCGACAGTTTTCTCAAGAAAGCCGCCGATTTCGACAAAATCAGCGCAAAAAAAGTCCTTATTGCCAAAAGCGCTGTAAAAATGGTATAATAAGAATCCAGTGCGGGCGCGCTTTTTTGCCTGCGCCCTGAATTTTTCAATCGGATTCAACACGCGTTTCCGGGAGGCAGCGGCATCCTATGGAGGTATCTATTCAACTTGACGGTGAATCTTTTATCCTGGCCCGCCGCGAAATCCGTAATTTTTACCTGCGGGTCCGGCCCGACGGTACAGCGCATGTCAGCGTCCCGGTCTGGGCCACGCGTGCCCAGATCGAGGCTTTTCTCCGGCCACGCCTGCCCTGGCTGCGTCAGCGCCGCGCGGCGCTACAAACCCAAAATATCGATCATAACGCTGCATTACGCGACGGCGGTACGCTGTGGCTGTTCGGCCTTGCGTACCCCCTACGCCTAAGCACAAAGGGTACACCCGGCCTTGTGTTTGAAGGAAACAACGCCGTTTTATGCTGTGCGCCCAATGCGGATGACGCCCAGCGCAGGGAGCTGGTGGAGGAGGCTTACCGAAAGATTCTTTCCGGCTATCTCACGCCCCGTGTCGCTTTTTACGCAGAGCGCATGGATGTGTGTCCGATTTCGGTTTCCATCCGCCTGATGCGCACACGCTGGGGAAGCTGTACGCCCGCGGCCGGCCGCATCCGATTCAACCTGCGTCTGGCGCAAAAACCCAGAACCTGGATTGATTATGTCATTGTACACGAACTTGCGCATCTGCGCCATGCAGATCACAGCCCTGCATTCTGGGCATTGGTCTGCCGCCATTTCCCCGACTGGCACACCGTTCGGCGCGCTTTGAATTCGGGCGTTTACGAAAGCTTATAATGGAGGATTTATGTCGGATTTCTATACACGGCTTATTGAAGTTTTAAAAAAAGACCCGCGTTTTTTTTCGCCGCAGGGAGAACTGCTGCGCAATTCGGTCTTTGAAAAAGCAATGGGTATGGACCCTGCACTGCTTGCACTGCTGTATGCCGACGAAGTCATTCGGCAGCGCTTCTTTGTTCAGGTCGGGGATATTCAGGTTTTTGACAAACAGGGTTTTGCCTATTTAATCAACAACCGCAGTTTCCTGCCCGATTCCTATACACGCTTCCGCAACAAAATCGGTCTTGCGGACGCACGTGGGCAATGGATTTCCGCCGGGAACGACGTGACGCTTCTGTTTCCTTACAAAGACTGCATCCTGGCCGGCGGCCAGCGTGAAGACGAAGAACGCCGCCGGGAGATCTTTTACAACGAACGTCTTGCGCCAGACGAGATCGACCGGCTGCTTGCCCCCAAAGCATTGTGCGCCGCGCTGCGCGTAGACGAAAACGGCGCCCAGCCCTGCGACGCCTACGCGGGCGAGAACCTGATCCTCAACGGCAATAACCTGATGGCGTTATCTTCACTGCTGCAGCGCTTTTACGGACAGGTCAAGTGTATCTACATCGATCCGCCCTACAACACCGGTTCCGACGGCTTTAACTACAACGACAGCTTCCGTCATTCCACCTGGCTTGTATTTATGAAAAACCGGCTGGAGCTGGCCCGCCGTCTGCTGCGTCCGGACGGCTTTCTTTTCGTACAGTGCGACGATAACGAACAGGCTTATTTAAAGGTGCTGATGGACGAGCTGTTCGGACGGGAAAATTTTGACAGCTGCATCAGCGTGATCGTCAAAACGGAAGGCCGCCGCTACGGCAATCTGGCCAAGACCCATGAATATATTCTCGTTTACGCCCGCGACCTTGCCCAGGCCCAACTCAATGAAATTGAACTGAAAGAGAAGCGGTTTACCTATCATGACGCACACGGCGGCTTTGACCTGAAAGAGCTGCGCAACCAGAACACACGCGCCTTTAACGATACCAACCGTCCCAATCTGCGCTATCCGTTTTATCTCAAGTCCGAACCGGACGAGGACGGCCTGATGCAGGTCAGCCCATACAAAGACGGCGATGAGGAGGAGGTCTTTCCGATCACCGTCAACGGCCGGCGCAGCGTATGGCGCTGGGGCCGTGAAAAAGCGGCGGCGCAGGCAGGGGAACTGTGCGCCCGCCGCGGCAGCGATGGGATTGTGCGCGTCTATCAAAAATACCGTTCCCGTTCCACAATGGAAAAAACCATCTGGATGAACAAAAATTATATTTCCAACAAAGGGACCAAGGAAATCCAGGCTTTATTTGGAAAAAGCGTATTTGCCTACCCCAAGGCTGAGGCATTAATTCAACGTGTCCTGGAGCTTGCGACGAAGCCGGGCGACCTTGTGCTGGATTTCTTCCTGGGCAGCGGAACGACCGCCGCCGTTGCGCACAAAATGGGCCGGCGTTATATCGGCGTCGAACAGATGCCTTATGTCGAACGCATCGTCTGCCATCGGTTGCAGCAGGTGATCCTCGGCGAGGGCGGCGGGGTCAGCACGGCACTGGGCTGGAACGGAGGCGGAAGTTTTGTCTACTGCGCGCTTGCGCAGCGCAATATGCGTTTCGTGGAAACCGTCACGGCCTGTACGGATGAAAACGCGCTTTTATCCCTGGCCAAGGAAATTTTTGATTCCGGTTATATCAACTGCCGTGCGGATGTGCAGCCCGGGGATTTTGAAGATCCCGGGCTCTCGCTGGACGAAAAAAAGCGGCTGCTCTTAGAACTTCTGGATAAAAACCAGCTCTATGTCTCCCTTGCGGATCTGGACGATGAAGAAACCGGGCTGACAGCTGCCGACCGCGCTTTTACCCGCAGCTTTTACGAAGGGGTGTGGGACTGATGGCGTTTCTTCATATGCAGCTTTACGCCCTGCGGAATGCGGGGTTTATCCGGCCGGCGCCCGATTATATTTACCGCAACCTCAATCCGGCCCTACCGCCGCGCCCCTATCAGCAGCAGGCTTTTGAAAATTTTATCGCCTGTTATGAAAATCCGAACCTGCGCACGCCGCAAACGCTGTTTCATATGGCCACCGGAAGCGGCAAGACTTTGGTCATGGCCGGGTTAATGCTTTACCTGTATGCGCAGGGATACCGAAACTTTTTGTTTTTTGTCAATCTGAAAAATCTGGTGGAAAAGACAAAGGACAATTTCCTCAACGCCTTTTCCGCCAAATACCTTTTTGCGCCTGAACTGCGCATCGGCGGGGAACGCATCCGCGTACGGCAGTCGGACCATTTTCAGGATACCGATGAACGCGCCATCAACCTGTGTTTTCAGACGACGCAGGGGTTAAGCCACGCGCTTTGGGACGTCCATGAGGGTGCGTTGAGCCTCGAGGATTTTGCCGGGCGGCGCGTCGTGCTGATTTCCGATGAAGCGCACCACCTCAATGCCGACACCAAACGCGGCGGCCGTGAGGAAGAGGAAAGCCGGAAAAGCTGGGAATATACGGTTGACCGCATTTTCCATGCCAATGCGGAAAACCTGCTTCTGGAATTCACGGCGACCTGCCAGCTGGACCATCCGCTGATTCGCCAGGAATATGAAACCAAAATCATCTGCGATTATCCTTTATATAAATACCGGCTTGACGGCTATTCCAAGGAAATCAAAACCCTGCGCACGGACATGCCCCTGGCCGACCGCGCCTTAGGCGCACTGATCTTAAGCCAGTACAGGCTTAAGCTTTTTGAAGATCACCGGCTGGCTATCAAACCCGTCGTATTATTCAAAGCGGCGAATATTGCCGCTTCGCGGGAATTTATGAGCCAATTTAGCCAAATGCTGAAGGATCTGGCCGGTACAGATATCGAACGCGTCCTCGCGCAGGCCGGGCCGACGGTGCTTGCGCAGGCGCGCGCCTACTTTGCCGCGCAGGGGATCACCTCGGAGCAATTGGCGCAGGAACTGCGGCAGGATTTTTCCCCGCCGCACTGCATCAGCGCAAACGATGAAGGGGAGGCGGAAGCCGGCCGGGCGGCGCTCAACTGCCTGGAAGACGCGGACAGCCCTTACCGCGCCGTTTTCGAGGTACGCAAACTCGACGAGGGCTGGGATGTGCGCAATCTCTTTGACATCGTGCGCCTGTATGAAACGCGTCAGTCCGGCGGCCGGGCAATCTCCCAGACGACCGTTGCGGAAGCACAGCTCATCGGCCGCGGCGCACGCTACTGCCCATTTTCCCTCGGCGCCGGCGACTACCGTTACCGCCGCAAATTTGACGGCGATCTGGACGCGCCGCTGCGTGTGTGCGAGGAGCTTTATTACCATTGCCAGAACGATTCGCGCTATATCACGGAACTGCATATGGCGCTGCGGGAAATCGGCATCGACCTGGAACGCGGGGTTGAACGGGAATACCGCTTAAAAGAGGCGTTTACCGCCTGCGAATTCTTTAAATCCGGTCTCGTTTTTGCCAACGAGCGTATCCGGCAGGAACAGGCTGCGGAAAACGACGCTTTCTTCCACGCAATGTGCGGGCAAACCATCCCCATTTCGCTGGAAGTGCGCGCGGCCACCGAAGATGCGGTTTTCGAGGGCGTAACCCGGACGCCGTTGGAACGGCTGTATGTCCATACCTGCACCCTTTCCCAGCTTGCACAGCAGCATTATCCGGCTGTCTACCGCGCGGCACTGCGCTGGGATGCGTTTGATTTCCAGCGGCTCAAAGCCTGCTGGCCGCAACTTCATTCCCTGCGTCAATTCTTCAGCGATACGCAGTATCTTGGTGCACTCAGGCTGGAAATTTCCGCTTCCTCCGCCCGGCTGACTACGCCGCAATGCTATGAAGCGCTGAAAACTGCATTTTCCAGACTTGCCCCGCAGCTTGCCCAACGCGGGCGCGCCGATATGGGCAGCCGTGTCTTTCTGCCGCGTTATCTGCATGAAGTTTTTGGCAACAAGCGTGTCAGTTATCCTGCTCCGGCCGACGGCGGCGCAGGAATTTCCCAGGCTGACGCAAGCCTTGCACCGGAAATCCGGCTGGATCTGCATCAGGAAGATTATTTCTGCTATGAGGATAATTTCGGCGCCGCCGAGGAAAAGGCGTTTGTCGCGCATTTCCGCAGCTTCGTCCCCCGCCTGCGTCAAAAATACGATCTTGTCTGGCTCATGCGCAACGAACGGGCGCTTGCGCTGTACGCCTTTGACGACGGCGCGCGTTTTGAGCCGGATTACATCCTGTTCCTGCGCCGTCCTCGTCCGGATACCGACGGGTATGACTACATACAGGTGTTTATCGAACCCAAGGGCCTGCATCTGGCCGAGCACGACGCCTGGAAGGAACGTTTCCTTTTGCAGTTGGAAACACAGGCACAGGCTGTCCCGGTTTATGCCGGCCCCGATACCTATACCCTGCGCGGCATGCATTTTTATAATTCCGCCCGGCCCCAGGCCTTTGATGCGGATATGGAATGCCTGCTGGACTCGTAAAAAAACAGAAAAGAAAAGAAGGATATCGTGATCCGAAGCACAGTCGAAGCATTGCTTCTGCACAATGGAAAACTCCTTCTCAACCGCTTGTCACAACATACGGCGAAACTTATTATGATCTGCCGGGCGGCGGACAGCATCCGTTTGAAACGCTCGAGCAGGCATTATACCGTGAGTTGCTGGAGGAAACGGGATACAGCATCTGTGTCGGCCGTTTTGCGGCGATGCTCGAAGAAATTGCCCGCAATCCGAAAATGCGTGAAAACTATCCTGCGTACGCCCACCGCATCCTGCATATTTTCCACGCGGATCTGGCAGCTGATACACCCGTTCAGCCTTCGGAAACCGATTTCCAACAGCAGGAAAGCCTCTGGGTTCCGCTTGCCGAAGCAGACCGGCTCGTTTTCCGTCCGCAGCTTTTGTGCGGACAGATCAGCCGGCTTTGTCAGGAAAACGCGGTATTTTTAGGCAGCTGTTTTTCCGATTATCCCGAATAAAAAAGCCAAATGCGGCGCAAAATGTGCCGCATTTGGCTTACAAAAGAGAGAGGACTGAAAAAACAGATTTTTAATATCCATACAAATTGTATTATTTTTTGAAACAATTTGTATATGAATTTATTATAACGAATTCCTCTGAAAAAACAAGTGACGAATTTTAAAAAGCGTAAACCTAAAATTCGCCGGCCCGGATGCTTTTACATCCAGGTCGGCGAATGACTTTACGTGTCGGTCCCCATCGCATATAGATGCGCATAGATCCCGCGCTTTTCCATGAGTTCGGTATGGGTGCCGGACTCGGCAATCCTGCCGCCGGACAGCACAACGATACGGTCGGCATCGCGAATCGTAGACAGACGATGCGCGATTACGATGCTGGTCCGGCCCACCATCAGGCGGTCCAATGCATGGCGCACCAGCTGTTCGTTTTCATAATCCAACGCGCTGGTCGCCTCGTCGAGAATGACAACCGGCGGATTTTTCAAAAAAACCCGGGCCAGGCTCAGCCGCTGACGCTGCCCGCCGGACAGCAGGATTCCCCGCGTCCCAACCTGCGCGTCATAGCCGCCGGGCAGTGCCTGAATAAATTCATGCGCACCGGCAAGCTTGGCTGCACAAATGATTTCCGCTTCAGATGCATCCAGTTTTCCATACCGGATATTATCCCGCACGCTTGCGTTGAAGATAAAGACTTCCTGCTGCACCAGGGCAATGCTTCGGCGCATGGACGCGAAAGACAGATCCCGTACATCCACGCCGTCAAGGCGGATACTGCCGGCGCTGACGTCATAAAAACGGGCAATTAACGCGGCAAGCGTCGTTTTCCCGATCCCGGACGCGCCGACCACCGCAATACGCTGGCCATGATGGATTTGCAGATCAATCCCGTCCAGAACCGCTTCGTCCCGCCCGGGGTAGCGGAAACTTACCCCTTCTATGGAAATCTCCCCGCGGCAGCGCTCCAGTTCCACACAGTCTTCCCGCTGGGTAATCTGCGGCGGCGTTTCGATTAAGTCCATAAAACGCCGGAAGCTTGCTTTCCCTTCCTGCACCAGACGCATAAAATTCAAAATCGCATTGACCGGTTCGTACAGGCAGTTGCTGTAAAGCAGAAATGTAATCAGTACCGGGATATCCAATTGCCCCCGGCCCAGAAGCAGCGCGCCGAAAACCACGATCAGCATGGTCAGAAACTGCGGATAGCTGCTCAGCACATCATAAAAAGTCGACTCCATCCGGTAGAACCGGCAACGGCTTTGGGTATAATTACCGTTCTTATCCCGGAACTTTGCAAGTTCAAACGCTTCGTTCCCGAACGCTTTAACTGTACGGATTCCGGACAGCGCATCTTCCAGCCCTGTATTCAAGGCGCTCAGATCCGCTTTGTTGCGCATAAGCTGGCGCTGCATGCGCCGGTCAGCGCGAACCGACACCAAACACAGGAACGGGAACACGGTAAACGCTACAGCGGCCAGCGGCGCATTGATGCGGAACAGGATCACGGCGGCGCCGAAAAATTTAATGCCGGTGATCAAAATTTCTTCCGGCGCATGGTGGAACAGTTCCGTCATTCCGTTCAAATCGTTGGACAGCACCGTCATCAGATGGCCGGTACCCGTATGGCTGAAGAAATCAAAGGACAGACTTTCATAGTGTGCGAACAGTTCTTCCCGCATCCGGCCTTCCATTTTGGCTCCCATCGAATGGCCCCAATACGCATACAGCACCTTACTTGCCGTATAAACCACTACAAGCGCCAACATGGCGAAGCTGGCACGCAGCAGTCTGCGCGCCGTCTGCTCGTCCCACTGAACCAATACCTGTTCGGTAATATAGCCGGACAGCAGCGGAAACAGCAGCAAACAGACTGCAGAAAGCACAGCAAAGCACAGATCGACCGCAAAAATTCCACGATAGGGTTTGTAATAAGACAGAAATTTCCGGAGCCGCACACGGGTCCGGCTTTTTGGATCCAACATAAATCCTCCTGTTTTTTTGCAGGAGGGTTACAGTATGGTCGCCCTCCTGTATTCAAATTTGATGCAGTTTCTTGTTTTCATAGAGCGAACATCCTTTCTTTCCAACATTGACGCCTTAAAAACCTATGGCATCTATCTTGAGTCTAGCATAGTCCCTATACAAATTCAAGGCATGCCGCCTGCAAAACGCCTTATTCTTATGCATATTTTTCGTCCCGCTCCATATAGTTTATCTATGATGCGGTGACACGGTATGAAAAGCCGATACCGGGAAGCTCTGTCTCCGTCTCTGTGCTAAGTTTTAATGTATGATGAGGTGATGCCGTACGAAAACATCCACTTGGAAAACCTATGCATTCTGGATCGTCTTCTCTGAAGCTGTAGGCGCCCTTTCCGGTTGGCTTACACGCGAAGGAACAAAAATTTATCAGGAAACAATTATCCAGCCGCCGCTATCCCCGCCCGGGATCGTGTTCCCGATTGTATGGACCCTTCTGTTTGCTTTAATGGGGATTGGGGCAGCACGAATTTATTCAGCGCCTGCGTCAAAGGAACGGTCCCGCAGCCTGGCGATTTTCGGCATTCAACTGGCCTTTAATTTTTTCTGGAGTATCTTTTTCTTTTCGCTGCAATGGTTTGGATTTGCATTTGTCTGGCTGGCCATTTTATGGCTTCTCATTTTGTGGATGATTCTGTCTTTCCGGGAAGTCGACGTGCTTGCCGCAAAACTCCAGATCCCCTATCTGCTCTGGGTTGCATTTGCCGGATATTTAAATACAGGCGTTTGGCTTTTAAATTAATCGAACCGCAAAAAACACCTGGATTTTGATTGCTTTTTTAATTCCGACCGTCTAGAACGGCGGATACACGCACCATGGTAAAATTCCTCGGGAAGCCCAAAAAGGCTTCCTTTTTTTATTTTCTGCAAAATCCCCCTGCCTGTTTTTTTAAAACTATCTAAAATCCTGCGGTTTATTTCGGTGAATTTCGTATGGACGCTTAAAAAAACAGACTTGCAGGAAACGGAAAATCGGCGTAGGATAATGAAAAGAAAAAAATTTTTTCCTGCTGCAATAAAATCCATGTCGGAAGCGTTATTAGAGTGAAAGGGGATAACCTCCACGATGATTTACTTGACGTCGGTAAATACGAATCGTGCAGACCGCAGCGCAAAAGCGCTTGATGCCTGCCTTGTTGCCATTGCGCAAGGGGATGCGTCTGCATTCGCGCAGCTGTATGCACAGACCCACGCGGCGGTCTATGGTTTCGCTCTTTCTATTTTGAAAAATACACATGACGCCGAGGATGTTTTGCATGATACCTTTTTGAGCATTCATTCTTCGGCGGCAGGGTATCGCGGCGAAGGGAAGCCGATGGCCTGGATCCTTACGATTGCGCGAAACCTGTGTATGTCACGGCTGCGCCAGCGCAGCAAAACCACCCAGCTGGAGCAACCGGAATGGGAAAGTCTGGCGGATACAGACCCGGATGCAGATGACCGCCTGCTTCTGGAGCAGTATTTATATACGCTCGGAGATGAGGAGCGGCAAATTGTAACGCTGCATGCGCTTGCCGGGTTTAAGCATCGGGAAATTGCGCAGATGCTGGACCTTGCGCTTCCCACCGTTCTTTCCAAATACAATCGGGCGCTTAAAAAACTGAAACAAATAGATAAAGGAGGACAGAAACGATGACGAACAAAGAAGTAGAACGCAAGCTGGCAAATGCATTGGAACATCTGGCTCCAAACGTTTTCGATTCTGTCGTCTCCGATATGGAAACGCAGAAAGGAACTGTAATTATGATGATGGAACATAAAAAGAATCGATCCTGGGTTAGCCGTGCAGTAGGAATTGCCGCCGCTTTTGTCCTGATTTTCGGCGGGATCGCCGGTGTATATGCTTATCAGCTCAATTATAAAGTCGTCTCTACCGTATCATTGGATGTCAATCCCAGTATTGAGATCCAGGCAAACCAGAAAGACCATGTGCTTGCGGTAAACGCATTAAACGAAGACGGCCGGATCGTAATCGGCGATATGGATTTTACCGGCAGCGATTTAGACGTCACGGTTAATGCTTTAATCGGCTCCATGCTGCGCAATGGTTATTTGAGCGAACTGGCGAATTCCATCCTCGTAACGGTCGATGGAGACGACATAACAAAAACCGCTCAGCTTCAGCAGCAATTAACCGAAGAAATCAACGCCCTGCTGCAAACCGAAAGCTTCAGCGGCGCCGTTTTAAGTCAGACGTTAAATCCGGATTCCCAATTGCAAACCCTTGCGGATGAATACGGCATTACATTGGGCAAAGCGCAGCTGATCCAGCAGCTGATTTCTCAGAATACGCGGTATACCTTTGATGAGCTGGCTTCTTTGTCTATCAATGAGCTGAACCTGCTGAGCGAATCCGGAAACCTGCACCTGGAAAATATTGAATCTGTCGGCGTGGCCAGCGATAAAGGTTATATCGGCGTAGATAACGCAAAGCAGATCGCGCTGGAACATGCCGGTGTAGATGCATCTGCTATTACACGATTCGAATATGAAATGGATTATGAAAATGGCGTTTTAGTCTATGATATCGAGTTTTCCTGCGATGGGAATTCCTATGATTACGATATCCACGCTTTAACCGGAGAAATATGCAAACATGAATGTGAGAAAAACGCTTTTTCATATCCGAATTCCGTTGATACGTCCGCTTCCAGTGCCAACTATATTGGCGAAGACGCCGCTTTGGCCGCCGCTTATGCCCATGCAGGGGTTTCCGCTTCCGACGTAACCCTTTGGGAATGCAAACTTGACCGGGATGACGGCATCATGCTTTATGAAATCGAATTCTGCAGCGGCAGCTACCAATATGAATACGAAATCAATGCCACAGACGCAACCGTAATCCAATACAGCCGCGAACAGCAGGGAAATGCTTACCAATACCAGGGCGGTTCTTCCTCTGCGCAACAGGGAACATCAGCCGGCGGCAACAATGGTTCCGCACTGAGCATTGATATGGAACAGGCTTATACCATTGCATTCGAAAATGCCGGCCTTTCCTCCGGCGATGTATATGACCTGAAAGGTGAGCTGGATAAAGATCACGGCGGTTATGTCTATGAAGTTGAATTCAAATCCGGAAGAAAAGAATATTCCTATGAAATCGATGCTTCAAGCGGCGCGATCCTCGACTATGAAATAGAATTGGATGATTAAAATTAAAGCGCTCCTGCCGCCGGGATAAAACCCGGCGGCAAATTTTTGTATGAATACCGAATAAGCAGTCTACAGCAAAAAATATTGGCTGACAGGAAACTACGCACGCTGTCGGGAATATGATAAGTTGGCAGTGCAGCCGGATGCCGGTTGAGAAGCATCCGATCCTAAACCCAAGAATCAAAAAATCTGATTCCTGTATAAAATGGATACTCCCAAGCGCTTATAGAAAAGCGCTTGGGAAATGCTGCTTACTACAATTTATCTGCTTATATTCCCAGAAATGCACAAATGCGTTCATACCAGCCATATTTCGGTATTTACGCAGCAGGAATAACGAAAAACCAGGAGGGGGGTAAACGCATGAAAAACTTTCGGACTTGGTTTTGCGCCGCCGGTATCCGTGCGCTTAAGACGGTTGCACAAACTGCGATTGCCACTATAGGAACAACCGCCATGCTGGGGGAAGTGAATTGGATTGCCGTCTTATCTACAGCAGCGCTTTCCGGGCTTCTTTCCCTTTTGACCAGCGTTGCCGGGCTTCCGGAGCTGAAAGAATAAACGGGAAAGGCTGTGTTTCCATTCGCACAATCGTTATCCGACCGCAAACATTCAATACAATATATATGAGCTGAAAAGCCAATAATTAAAAATACGGCAGCCTTTTGCGTCTCCGTATTTTTTTATTGATTTGAAGATTTGCAAGAGGGCCGGCTTTTCAAGCAAAGGCTTACGTATCCATCCTCTTTCCAATTTCAGCCTTGCTAGAGATATGGGGTTTCGCAATGATCCGGTTCGGTCTGCTCCCTTAATTTTTCGATTGTCAAACGGCAGTATGCATGATAAGATAAGAAAACGATTCCGGAGGTGATTCCCATGCCGCGTACAGATGTAACACAACTGTCCTTTTCAAAACTTTATCTTCTTTTGGTTAACAAAGCAATGAAAAAAGGCCGAACCCAAAGTGAAGTAAACCAGGTAATTGCCTGGCTTACGGGATATACCCCCGAAACTATTGAACAATTACAACAATCCGACATCCGCTACGGGGACTTTTTTATGAATGCCCCCGCGCTTAATCCCAACCGTACCAGCATTACAGGAAAAATCTGCGGCATTCGGATCGAGGAGATTCAAGACCCTCTGATGCGGGAAATCCGGTATTTGGATAAACTGATTGACGAATTGGCAAAGGGAAAACCTTTATCCGGAATTCTGCGGAACACTGCGTCTTCAGAAACAGAACAGCTGCGTAAATAACAGGCCTGCGCGTCCAAACCTGCCTGTATCGGTCAAACCTTTTCTTTTGAATCAGCACCACCGTTTTTTGTCCCGATTCCGCCGTTTGATTCGGGTCTGCCCGATCCGGCGCTATGTCCCCGGTATAAGCAACGGCCGCAGCAGTCTGCCGGTTTCCCGGTCCGCGTTCTTATACGTCCTTTCCTTCGTGCAGCATCCAACCGAAATCGTTATGATAAATCATCTGGCGGGTCATCCCGCCGTCGATGTAAATGGTTTCTCCGGTGATAAAACCGGCTTTCTCCGAACACAGAAACAGCACCATATTGGCAATATCCATCGGATTTCCCACGCGGCCGACAGGCTGCTGATCCGCATCAGGGCCGGAATATACAGTATACTCGGTATCGATCCAACCCGGCGCGATGGCGTTGACCCGGACCCGGCCTGCCAGACTCACGGCAAGCGCATGCGTAAGCGCAGATATGCCGCCCTTCGCCGCCGTATAGCTCTCCGTCTGCGGCTGGCTCATCCGTTCCCGGGAGGAAGAAAGGTTTACAATGGCCGCACCTTCGGAAAAATAAGGTGCGAACAACTTTGTAAGGTAAAACGGCGCTGTAACGCCTACCCGAAGCGCATAGTTGAATTCTTCGTACGTACACGCCTCCAGCCCTTTCATCAAGGGCGGCGCATTATGGATCAGATAATCCACATGGCCGCAGTCGGCGATAACCATATGGACAAAATCTTCTAAAACAGCCATATCGCCCAGATCGCCCACATAGCAATCATTCGGTAGAAGATCGATTACCCAGACCTTGGCTCCTGCTCTTCGAAATTCCTCAGCAATCGCTTTGCCAATGCCTTTTGCGCCACCGGTAACTACAGCAACTTTATTTTCAAACATAACATCCCTCCCTTCAATCTGCCTCTTCATCCAACGCTTCCACCAAAAAGCTCACCGGACGGAAACCATCGTTGCAGGAGAGCATGGCGGATTTCGGATCTTTCATCCAGCCATTGTAAAAATTTTCTCCGCCGTGGCTTAAAGCCAATACAAAGGGTGAAAGCGTCTCCCAGGCGCTTTGGCAAAACCCCTCTGGTTTTCGCCAACCATTCGCAATAAAAATCCGGCCCACCTGCATATTGCAGGGGAATTCCATCGGGTTTTCATATCCGGCCATCAGATCTTGATATTCGGTTATACGCATCACCGTAATTTTGCATTTTTTCATAACCGGTCTCCTTGATATAGCAATACCGTTATCGTGATCCATTTCGTACTATATAAGCTGATCTGTTTATCCAGTGTTAAGACTATTACAAGACAGAGATATTTTCACCTCAATCAGTGAGTCAGAATGACTATTTCAGCAATTTCCTGATTTGCCAAAATGCGCACAGTTGCGCCAATCGGAAACGTAATCATGGGATAAACATGCCCAAAATCCACACCAAAAATGACAGGTATATCCTTAGGCACTTTGTCTTGAATAATATCTTTTATTGCCTCTGCGTTCAAACCACAACTGTCTTCAAAGCGTCCAAATACAATTCCCCTGATCGTTTCTGCCCCTTCCACCTGTAAAAGAGATTCTAGGTTCCGATCAAATTCGTAGCAAAAATAATCTCCCATAATATTGTCATCTTCCAGAAACAGCACCTTATTTCGAATATCAGGCATATAAGGTGTTCCTTGTAAGAGATTTAAAGTACATAGATTGCCGCCAATGATTGTTCCCTCGCAAACACCCTCTTGAATGGTATGATACTTCACAGCAGCTTCAGAGGGCACAACGGTAACAGGTCCATCCTTGATAACGCAATCCTCAAATGCTTGTCTTGTGTACTCAGTTTCTCTGTCAAATCCAAAAGTGCTGAAATGCGGCCCGTGGTATGTGACAAGGCCTGTCTTAGCATAAATTGCGTTGTGCAGTGCAGTAATATCGGAATAACCACACAGAATTTTGGGATTCTTTGCAATCAGGTCATAATCAAGGTGACGCAGAAGCTGATTGGTATTAAACCCTCCAAGACAAGTTATGATCATCTTTACATTGGGGTCGCAAAATGCTTCGTGGATATCCTCCACACGGGATGCAATACTGGAGGAATGAAATTTACCTATCTCACAGCTGTTCTTAGAAAAAGTGAGATTAAATCCTTCTTTGTGCCAGAAGTCGACCGCATGATGATGCGCAACATGCCATACTTCCGTTAGATTTCTTGATGGTGCAATGACTCTGATTTCATCGCCGGGCTTCAATTTGTTTGCAATCATGCGATGACCTCCTTGTTTAAATATAAAAAAAATAAAAAAAGAAACATTCGTTTTGATTTATTATTATCAAACGAATTTTTCCAGTGGAGTGTAAGACCAATTGAGATATTTGCGGAAATCCATGATTTTCAAGGCTTTGCGGGTCTTCACCCATTATTTTTTTGCCGTTTTCGCTGCGATGGCTGCGGATTTTCCACCCGAGGGTCAATT
>CALWJF010000012.1 GCA_944380935.1 uncultured Clostridia bacterium | reverse complement strand
ACCCTCACCGTTGAGAAGGATAGCAAGGTAGTCGTTGATCTGGAATACAGCAACGAGTACAAGGATAGCTTCGCAGGCAAGGATTGTGAAGTCTATGCTGCCGGCGATTATGTCTTCGTCGTTAGAAGAATTGAGAAATAAGGAATCCTCCTTATCATGAACTGAAAAGCGCGGGGAAAATTCCCCGCGCTTTTTTTGTTTCCAGTATACACAGCAAGATTTGGAAAGTTGCGTATGCCGGGAATTTTTTCGTGACAAATTGCGTGAAATATTGTATAATAGATAAGTAAACATTCTATAAGGCTGAGGTGGATTTTTTGAATATTCCAAATCTGCTGTCTATCCTTCGTCTGTTCCTGATACCCGTATTTGTAATTGTGTTTTTTTCGGATTTCTCGGGTGCATATTCTGCGGCAGGCGCGATTTTTCTTTTTGCTGCTTTGACCGATGTGCTGGATGGTTATATCGCAAGAAAATATCAACTGATTACAAAACTCGGCAGACTTCTTGACCCGCTTGCGGATAAACTGATGAAGGGTGCTGCGTCTGTATGTTTGGCAGTCGCCGGAATCATTCCGGTGTGGGCAGTCATCCTGATATATTTTAAAGAACTGTCCATGCTGGCAGGTATTTTGCTTTTTTATAAGAAAAGTCAGGATTTGCCCGGATCAAATATTTTTGGAAAAACAGCTGAATTTTTATTGTGTGCACTTACGTTGGCAGAAATTTTATTTTCTCTTCCTTCCCAAATTTCGAATATTTTGTGGTTGGTCGTTTTGACGGCAGAATATAGTGCGGGTGTGGTTTATGCGATCCGTGCATCAAAAAGTATGAAACAAGCGAAAGAGGAATTCCATGAAAATTAAGTATTGTTCCCGTTGCAAGAAGAATATTGCAGTTGTATTTGTCACGAAGATTGAAAACGGGAAGACAATTTCAGAAGGTCTTTGTCTGAAATGTGCCCGGCAGATGGGAATCCGCCAGGTAGAAGATGTAATGCAGAATATGGGTATTACAGATGAAGATCTTGATAATTTAGAAGAAATGACCCAGCAATCGGCGCAGGCATTGGCTGGCGCGGATGATCCGGAACTGCCGGACATGCCGGACGGGAATCCGGATGAATCGCCAACAGGCGGTACGGCCTCTTTTCCTTTTATCCAAAACCTTTTTGGGAATCGTGGAGAGGAACGGCAGGCGCCTTCGGGGCATCCAAACCCGGCGCCACTGCGGCGTGAGAATAAAAAGAAATATTTAGAGAATTACTGCACCAACTTGACCGCTGCTGCACGCGAGGGAAAACTTGACCGTGTCATCGGACGGGAAGAAGAAATCAGCCGTATGATTCAGATTTTGAATCGGCGGCAGAAGAACAATCCCTGTCTCATTGGCGAACCAGGCGTGGGGAAGACGGCGGTTGCAGAAGGCTTTGCAGTGCGGATTGTCAATGCGCAAGTACCGGCAAAGCTATTGAATAAAGAAGTGTATCTGCTGGATCTGACTGCGCTTGTGGCAGGAACGCAGTTCCGCGGACAGTTTGAAAGCCGGATTAAGGGCTTGATTGAAGAAATCAAGCGGCTTGGCAATATCATACTCGTTATCGATGAGGTGCATAACCTGATGGCTGCCGGTGATGCGGAAGGCGCGATGAATGCGGCTAATATTTTAAAGCCTGCGCTTTCACGCGGAGAGATTCAGGTTATTGGCGCGACGACTTTTGCTGAATACCGTAAGTCGATAGAAAAGGATGCGGCGTTGGAACGCCGCTTTCAACCGGTGATCATAGATGAACCGTCCATTGACGATACGGTTCAAATTCTTGAAGGAATCCGTCCATATTATGAGGGATTCCATAAGGTCAAAATCAGTGATGAAATTTGCCGTCAGGCAGTTTTGCTTTCGGAACGTTATATCTATGATCGTTATCTGCCGGATAAGGCAATTGATTTGATCGACGAGGCTTCCTCTTCCCTGAATCTGCGGAATGAGAGCCTGGTGGAGCGTGAAAAACTGGAAGGGGAGCTGCGCGAGATCGAGCAGACACGTGAAATGTTGATGTCAGATGCGTCCAGTGATGCCTATGCGCAGCTTGCGGAGCTGCGTTCCAATGAACTGCGGGCGCGTGCGCGGATCGCGGAGATTGACGGGCTTGCGCTGCCGGAAGTACGTATGGATGATTTGGCGCGTGTGATAGAATTGTGGACACACATTCCGGCTTCCCGTGTTGCACAGGCGGAATATGAGCGTCTGTCGGGTATGGATCAGCGTCTGAAAGCCCGGATTATCGGGCAGGATGCGGCTGTTGACGCTGTTGTTGCGGCAATTATCCGCAATCGCGTCGGCCTGTCCGCAAAACATAAGCCGGTATCCTTTGTTTTCACCGGCCCGACCGGCGTGGGAAAAACGGAGCTGGTTAAACAATTGGCCCGGGATATGTTTGATTCTCCGGAAGCGCTGATCCGCCTGGATATGTCCGAATTTATGGAAAAACATGCGGTATCGCGGATAATTGGTTCGCCGCCCGGCTATGTTGGATATGATGAGGCCGGCCAGCTGACTGAGCGCATCCGCCGCCGTCCCTACTGCGTCATTCTATTCGATGAAATTGAAAAAGCGCATCCGGATGTTTTGAATATTCTGCTTCAGATTCTGGATGAGGGCCATATTACCGATGCCCACGGACGTAAGATCAACTTTGAAAATACGGTGATTATTATGACTTCCAACGCGGGTTCCTACCGCAGCGAATCTTCGTTGGGCTTCGGGCGGACGATATCCGAGCAAGGGCAGGACCGTGCGATGAAGGCGCTTTCTGAGTTCATGCGTCCGGAATTTATCAACCGGATTGATGAAATTATCCCCTTCAACCATTTGGATGAGGAGAATTTTGCGCGTATTGCTGAAATTTTCCTGCATGAGATGAAGGATATGATGGAAAGCCGCGGGATTGAATTCAGCTGGGATGAAGCATTGGTTGCTTATCTTGTGAAAAAATCATTCTCCATTAAGTATGGGGCGCGCAATTTGCAGCGCCTGATCCAGAAAGAATTGGAGGATGTTGCTGCACAGAAGCTGATTGAGTCTTATGCGCAGCAGATCACCCATATGTCAGCGACGGCTGCGGATGACCATGTAGAAATTGTGCTGTATTAAATAGGCTGAAATAAAAAATACGCCCCATTTCCCAGAAGAATTCGGGAATGGGGCGTATTTTGCTTTCTATACGGTGCGATGGGCAAAGCAGCAGCTGTATAAGGACAGCAGATTCAGGTTTTGCCTGCGCCGGATTGATAGATTTTAAGCGTGGGTATGACGCAGCTTGGAAAAGAGGCGTTTTGCCAACTTGACCATTTCCACTTGAACGATAGACAAGAACGACAAGGTGAAAATCCAAAGCCATTGTATGGCGTTGGGCAGGGCCAGGCCAAATGCACTGCGCAGAGCCGGAATCCATAGAATACAGGCCATCAGGAGCGCGGAAGCGAGGAAGGAAACAATCAGCCAGGGATTTATGCCTTCAGCGCGGACCCAGATCGGTTCGGTATTGGAGCGCTGATTCAGTGCGCGCAGCATCTGCGAAAAGGCCAGGACGCAAAAAGCCATGGTTTGGCCGGCCGTATGATTTGCCGTACTGGCGCCGATCCAGTAAGCGAAGGTCGTCATTGCCGCTACAAAAATGCCCTGTATAATTACGCGGCAGATCAGATCTTTTTCAAATAAGGTTCCCGATTTGACCGGTTGATGCTTCATGATATTTTTGCTTGCAGGATCGACTCCCAACGCCAGTGCAGGGAGTGTTGCAGTAGCCAGGTTGACCCAGAGAATATGGACCGCCAGCAGCGGTGCATCCCAGTTGCAAACGGTAGCAAAAAACAGGGTCAGGATTTCCGCAATATTGCCCGCAAGCAGGAACTGGATCACTTTCTGGATATTGCGGTAAACGCGCCGGCCTTCTTTGATGGCATACGCAATGGTGGTGAAACGGTCGTCCAACAGGATCATATCGGAAGCATCTTTGGCTACGTCAGTTCCGGTAATGCCCATTGCAACGCCAATATCTGCGGCCTTTAATGCCGGGGAATCGTTAACGCCGTCTCCGGTCATAGCTGCAACCTCACCTGTACGTTTTAAACTTTGGATAATGCGCAGCTTATCAGCAGGTGAGACGCGGGCAAAAACGGTAGCGGTCCTGACTGTGCGGTCCAGTTCGGCATCCGTCATGGCATCGAGTTCATCTCCGGAAATTACCGTATCCCCATTTTGATAGATCCCCAATTCTTCTGCAATTGCGAGCGCCGTTATTTTATGGTCGCCGGTAATCATAACTGTGCGGATGCCGGCCTGACGGCAGGTGCGCACAGATTCTGCAACCTCCCTGCGCGGCGGGTCGATCATACCGGCGGCTCCGATAAAGGTCAGGTCAAATTCAACGTTTTCCGCATCGTCTTGCGGCAGTACGGCCAAGGTCCGCATTGCAAATCCAAGTACACGCAAAGCATTTTCCGACATGGACAGGCACAGCGCAGCAATCTGTTCCCGGTCTGCCTGCGTAATGGGGCGGATTCCTTTTGCCGTCAGAATTTGCGTACATAGCGGGAGCATTTCCTCAACCGCGCCCTTTGTATACACGGTCAAACGCTGGCCAATCTGGTGGACCGTCGTCATACGCTTTCGATCGGAGTCGAAAGGCTGTTCGAAACGTCGTGGGTATTGCTCCTCTAACTGTTCATGGTCGATGCCAAAAGCCTGCGCCATAAAAAGCAGCGCGCCCTCTGTCGGGTCCCCGATAATTTTTCCTTTGTGGTCGGGATCGAAACTGGCGTCGTTGCAAAGAGCGGCGGCATAGACCAATTCCCGATAGACGTCCGGATGTAAGCGTGCGGCTTGATCAATGGGGGTAGTTTTCCCCGCTTCAAAATCGCCGTTAACGGCGATTTGGGTGACGGTCATTTGATTGAGGGTAAGCGTACCGGTTTTGTCGGAAGCGATAACGGTAGCGCTGCCCAGTGTTTCTACAGCGGGCAGTTTTCGAATCAGGGCATTCTTTTTTGCCATGCGCTGCACGCCCAGCGCCATCACAATGGTAGCCGTTGCCGGCAATCCTTCGGGGATAATGGAAATTGCAAGGGAAACTGCAACTAGAAATTGAGGAATCAAAGGACGGCGGTATAATGCCCCAATGCCGAAAATCAGGATGCAGACAATTAATCCGATAACCGTAAGGGTTTTGCCAACGGCATCCAGTTTCCGCTTCAGCGGCGTATCCATATCTTCCTGGCGATCCAACATGCCGGCGATCTGGCCGACCTGCGTATGCATACCGGTTTCAACAACCATGCCGCTTGCACGCCCGTAGGTTACGATGGCGGACGCATAGGCCATATTGCTGCGCTCACCAAGCGGGCAGTTTTCCGGTAATCTATCTTCAGCCTCTTTTTCCGATGGGACGGATTCCCCGGTCAGAGAAGCTTCCTGAACTTTTAAATTTGCGGTATCGATCAGACGCAGGTCGGCAGGGACCATATCCCCGTCGCGCAGAAGGACAACGTCGCCCGGAACCAGCTCGCTGGCAGGAAGGATGCTTTCCTCCCCTTGACGCAGTACGCGGGCCGTGGGCGCGCTCATGCTGCGCAGTGCTTCCAGAGAAGACTGCGCCTTTTTTTCCTGCACAATGCCGATTATTGCGTTGACGATAACGATTGTAAAGATGACGGCCGCCTCGGTCCATTCCCGCAGCAACGCAGATAAGCCTGCCGCGCCAATTAAGATCAGGACCATCGGGTCTAAAATCTGCGCTTTCAGCATTTGGAGAATGGTTTTCGGCGGCTTGGAACGCAAAACATTGCATCCGTATTGTTTAAGCCGTTCGGCAGCCTCGGCATCACACAGTCCATCCGGACCGGCGGATAAAGCGGAATAGACCTGCGAAAGTGTCTGCGTGTGCCAAGGCGTTCGTTTGTGATTATCCATATAGGACGAATCACTCCTTTCATAAAAAATATATTCCGACCGCATAGAGCGGGAACCGGTAAAAAGAAATACAAAAAGACATAGCCTGCGGTCTGAATTGCAGACGCAGGTTATGCCTTCGTTTATACCATATATAAATTTTGATTCGTCAGATTTCGGTCAGCGTCGCTACTGTCGGCGTCGTCCATGGGGTTTAACAGAATTCCTTTCCTAAAAAAGATTCGAGTACGATTATACTGGACAGCTGTTGTTTTGTCAAGACATTTTATAAAATAAGTTTGACGTGTGCCGGTACGTCCGCCAAATGCCGGGCCGGAAAGGATGGGCAATGGGACAGGTATGGAAAACGGCAGGAAGAAGGAATTGGCTTCTTCCTGCCGTAAGCAGATTGCGCATACACACGTGGATCTTACATCTGCCGTAAAACCCATACAGGTTTATACAGCATAGGTTAGATGCAAGCCTTCATAGAGATCCTCTACGCCATCCATAATCTGTTTGACCGTGTTGTAGCGGACGCAATATTCCTGTTCCACGCCGTCGAGGATAACAATAAAGCGGCGGTCGCTGATGGCGGCCAGCTCCAGACTGCGGACGCTGCCGTCTTTTCCGTATAGATAGAAGCTATAGGCAATGTCCCCGGGTTCATCGCCTTCCCGCGCAATATCATCGATATAGATTTGCAGCATACGGACATAAAGCATACGGGCGTCGGTTTCCAGGATATCCAAAGAATCCAGGCGCGTCTGATAGGTGCCGTCGCCATTGTCCTCGATATAGAGCGTGTGCTGCTGGCCGTCGAGGGTAAATTCAACGCGTTCCAGGCTGTTGAATTCACAGGTCCAGATTGTCATATCCAGAAGCTGGTCATAAGTAACCGAGGCAAAGGCAAATACAGACGGGTCAAAGGTATAAATCGAAGTTTGCCCGCTGACTTTTCCGTACACGCTTCCGTCTTCATTGGGGGTATTGGAGAGCGTAAATTTCGTAATCTTTCCGTCAATCGTTTCAATCGAAACTTCCAATGGTTCATCTGCTTCAGAAAGACCGTAGTCCGCCAGATCTTCCGGATAGTCCTCTACGACGGAAAGCGCGGAAATACTGGTAAGATACTGTAAGATATTATTTTCCAGGTAGTAGGTATTGCAGTTGACAAGCGCCGGTTCGTAAATGCGGTAGGTTGTTGCATACTCCAATGCTTCTTTTTCTTCCGTAGTGGCACGGGCAACATATAACGTATCGTCGCCATGCGTTACGCCGACAGCCTGGATGCCGTTGACATAATCATCAATGGTCAGCAGATTTAATACACGGTAATCATAATCGGTCATCACCAGATAATCCGCATCGGCGTAACCAATGACATAAACCGTATTGTCGCCGTCGAGCATCGCATAATGGCCATTTCCCACAGGAGCGGCATTGCCAATATGCAGTGTCAATCCTTCGGTAATATTGCCGGCATCGTCATAAATATAATACGTAACGCTGACTTTCGGGACTTCAAGGCCATAAGTTGATAAATCGGCTTGTTCCGAAGCAATTGTTCCGGAGCTGATTTCTGCGATCTGCAGAAGCATATTGCCATAGAGCGTCTGGTCATATTCAAATTCGCTTTTACCTTCGACTTCATAGGCGGTAACGGTATACCCTGCATCATTGACATAACGCGTTAAGTTAAGTTTATAGGAATATCCGTCTCCGTATTGGAAATTTACAGCCGCAATCTGGTCGGTGCTGTAGTTGACAAGCTGCTTATATTCTTTTAAAGGCGTATCATCTACGACTTCCTTCTCCGGGATTAACCACACCATTGCGAAATAACCGGCAAAAAGCAGGACGAAAATACCTAGTGTAATGAGAAGCGGCATGGCCTTTTTCTTTTTGCGGTTTTTTTTGTGCCGAACCGGCTTTTTTTCCAACGGCGTAGGAATCATCACGTTATCGAGATCTTCGTCCTCATCCTGCGCGATGGGATTGAGCGGAAGCTGCGCATTTTCCTCAGAAATCGGTTGTGCATCTTCAGACGCCGTTTGCATGGCATCCGGCGTTTCAGAAGTGGAAGATTCCGGCTTTGCAGTACGATAACGGCCTTGAATCGACCCGCGCGGAGCAGAATTTTGCGGCGACTCCTGTGCGTCGGAACATTCGGCCTTATCCTTACGATCTTTATCCATTACTTGTGTCTCCTCCTGAGCCATACATAAATACCAAAGACGAGTACGACGACCGGAATAACCAAAAGTACAATCAGGATTGTCCGTGCCTGCGAGGAGAGCATCGTCATGGCGCTGTTGGTGTACATTACGGTATCAATAATCAGCGGATCGACGCCATCGTAGAGATAATCAATGACTTCCAGCAAGTAATCCTTATTTGCCAGCTGTTCCATATCCAAATAGGTATCTGCGATCATGTAATTCGAGGCGAGTACAAGCATTCTGCCACCGGTGGAAATTCCGCTTACAGAAGAGGAATAGTTACAAAGGATACCCAGATAGAAAGGTCCGTTTTCATCGCCGTCGGCATAAGCGTAGCTTGTAACATCATTGAAGTCCTCAAAACTCTTGGCATAGGAAGAAGAAGAGGACGCTAAAATTGGGGTTGCAGTGTGGTGGTTGGAGTTTTCCCACAGAAGGTCAAGGGAAATGGAATTGGGCATAAGCACATAGGTCGTATCGCCGACTTCCAGGTCTTCACATACCGAAGTATCAAGGATATCGGCCACAACCCCAAGCGGATTCCCAATTGCGCGTTCAGAATCCAGGACCATCAGATCCTGTACGCCGACGCCCCATTCTTCCATCCAGTCGTTGAGCAACGGCGTTTCGGTGGAACTGAGGCCTCTGAGGAAAATAACATTGCCGTTTTCCTCTTTTAAGTAGGTGTCCAGTCGGTTTATCTGTTCGTTGGTCCAGTCAGAGCCGGGGTTTCCGACAACCACAATGGCTGCGTCTCGCGGAATGTCATCGAAAACAATATTAACTTCCTGGTAATTGTAGTTAGAATTGGTAAACAAGGAAGCAAAATAATCGGAATACTGTTCATCATGCCCAGTTATGAAAACGACCGTTGGAAGATCTTCGGAGAGCACATATTGCAAAGCGCTGGCCAATGTCTGATCTGCCTCAACGCCGGAAACGTATTGCTGATAAGAATACGTAGACTCATCCGTCACTTCCGTGGAAATTTTATATAAGTCGGCAAGTTTTAAGATCTTATACCGCAGCGGGCTTTCTATAATAAAACTGCCGGCGCTGATTTCTTCAGGCGTATCGGTATAAGCGCTGATGAAAGCCGGGTTTTTGTAAATATCAACAAAGTTGATGCTGATTTTACCGCCGGAAAGCGCACGGTACTTCTGTAGGAATTCATAAGCAATATTGTAGTATTTGGAGTTGACGACATCGTTTTCCGACAACAAAATATGAACGGTCACATCCTGCTGCATATTTTCCAGCAGATTCCGGGTCGTATCGGAAATTTCGTAGTAGGAAGTTGGTGTTATATCCAACTTGAGGTAAAAACGGTCGGTCAGGAAACTGATTCCGATGTTAGCCATAACAATTACTGCGATAAACGCAATAATCAATCCCACCGAAATGGTACCGTATTGCCATTTGCGGGCACTGAAACCGGGCTTTGCATTGCGCTTTTTCTGTGAAGATTTCAAAAGATCACTTTGAAAACGCATGGCATCAGCCGCATTGCGGCGGTTTTTTGTAGACTGTGCGGCATCCCCTTTTTCCGGTTCGGGCGCCGGCGCCTGATTCATGGATTCGATATTTTTATCATCTTTCATAATTCCCAAACCCTCCTTATGCCCAACGGCGCTTTTCGATCACACGGGTAGTGAGGAAAAGGAAAACGGCCATCAGGCTTATATAGTACATGATATCTGCCAGCGAGAAGATACCGTTGGTGAAATTCTGATAACGGCTGAAAACGGAAAGCCAGTTCAGCACGGTGGAGAGCAGGGGATTGTCGAGCGCGGAGGCAATGGTAGAGAAGAAAAATGTGGCAAAAATACAAACGAAGCTGATAATTGCCGCAATGATCTGGTTTTCGGTCAGGGAAGAGATAAACAGGCCCATCGAAACCAGCGCGCCCACGATCAGGAGCATGGCGACATAGTTGCCCAAAATTTCGGAAAGCGTAGGCGTACCGAACATGGAAACGATCAGCGGCCAGGTCAGGGTACCGAGGAACGCAATCAAAAAAACCATGTAAGCGGCAAAAAACTTACCCAGCACAATATCTGCTGTGTGGATCGGTGCAGTCAACAGCATTTGGTCGGTTTTCTGCTTTTTTTCTTCGCTGAGCAGGCGCATGGTTACCAGCGGGATTGTAAAGCATAACACCAGGGTCATATCGGAAAAAACATAGGAAAGAGAACTTGTCAGGCTGCCGATATTTTCAGAGTAGAAAAAATAATTCCCCATCAGCAAAAACGCCGCGATGATGACATATCCAATTGGCGACGTAAAGAAGCCGAGCAGGTCGCGTTTCATAATGGCTTTCATTTCTGGACCCTCCTTTTCCGGCCGGAGGCGGTTTCCACTTCTTCGGCGGTAAGTCTGACAAAAATATCTTCAAGGCTCATGTCGAGCGGTTTCAGCGAAAGAATCGGATAACCGGCTTCGGCAAGGCGGAAGAACATCGGTTTGCGGATATCGACATTTGGTGCACTTTCAATAGCAAAGTTCCCGGTACCGTCGCCGTTATCGGTACGCAGAACGACGGATTTCACACCGTCGATGGAACGCAGGACGGAGCCGACGTTGCCGACGGGGCCGGCGACCTGGACGTCAAGCTTGTGATTACCCGCAATATTGGCGCTTAAGGATTCCGGCGTATCGTCGGCGACAATCACACCATTGTTGATTACCAGCACACGTTCACACACTGCCTGGACCTCAGAGAGAATATGGCTGGAGAGAATAATGGTGCGGCGGCGGCCAAGCGCCTTGATTACGTTGCGGATTTCGATAATCTGAATCGGGTCAAGGCCGACGGTCGGTTCGTCGAGGATAAGCGTTTCCGGGTCGCCGACCAGCGCCATAGCGAGCCCGACGCGTTGTTTGTAGCCCTTGGACAGATTGCGGATCATGCGTGTACGTACATGGGAAATCGACACCGTTTCACAGATCTCGTCGATATGGCGGCGCTTGAGCGAAGCGCGCACACCTTTGAGCTCCGCGGCAAAATTCAAATATTCCTCAACGGTCATGTCCATATACAACGGAGGAATTTCGGGCATATAGCCGATATGGCGTTTGGCCTCGATGGGGTCATCGAGAATATCCATACCGTCAATTTCGGCGGTTCCCTCGGTTGCCGACAGGTAACCGGTCAGCATATTCATCGTTGTACTCTTCCCGGCGCCGTTCGGGCCAAGGAAGCCGACGATTTCACCGCTGTTAATGGTGAAGTTGAGGTTGTCCACGGCTTTTTTCTGGCCGTAGAACTTGGTAAGTCCTTTGACTTCAATCATGGATTGTTGACCTCCAGTCAGATTCCGCCGCCGGCTGTGCCGAACGGCGTAGAATGCTGTTGCGACAGGTTATAATAATGAAATCCATCCGCCATGCTAAAAAAAACATATACGGAGAGACGATCATTACAGGAAAAAACAGGATGCCAAGTGGCAGAGCGTTTTCAAAATATACTTTATTCTAGCAGACAGCACACAGAATTGTGTTACAGATATGTTAAACCTCACAAAGAATATTCAAAATTTTCTTAAAAATCTGTATTACTCGTCCAGCCCGTAAAACCGGCGCGTATTTTGATAAACGGCCTGTGCGAGCGCTTCCGGCTCCATTGCGCGCACAGCGGCAATGGCACGCAGGGTATGGACGAGCATGGACGAATCGCTTCGTGTCCCGCGCAGCGGTTCCGGCGCCATATACGGGCAGTCCGTTTCGACCAGAATACGCGAAAGCGGGACGCTTTCGGCAACCAGACGGGTCTTTTTTGCGTTTTTAAAGCTGACCACTCCGGTAAACCCGATATACCAACCCCGATCCGTCAGTTCTTTTGCCATTTCCCTTGCGCCGGTGTAGCAATGCAGTACGCCGCGCACGTCCGGGAACGCGGACAGGATTTCCATTGTTTCCGCATGCGCGTCGCGGTCGTGGACGCAGACCGGCAGTCCCAGCCGCCGGGCAAGCGCAAGCTGCGCCCGGAATGCACAACGCTGTAATTCCCGGCCGGGTTCCGGCCAGTGATAATCCAGCCCGATTTCCCCAATGGCGATAACACGCGGATGGGCGGCAAGTTCTGCCAGCTGCGTTTCCGCTTCTTCGCTATACAGCTGCGCATTGCCCGGATGAATGCCGACTGCCGCAAAAATATAGGGGTATTGTTCGGCCAGCCTGACAGCAAAACGGGAAGAATCCAGATCGCATCCCATATTGACAACGCCCGCGACGCCCTGGCCGGGCAGCGCCTTAAGCAGCGTTTCCCGGTCGGCGTCGAAGGCGGAATCGTCGTAGTGCGCGTGAGAATCAAAAAGCTTCATCGTACTTTCGATCCGGACGGGATGCCGTCGGCAAAAATAACGCGGACATCGTTTTCCCCGGCGTCAGCCGCCAGGATCATCCCCTGGCTTTCAACGCCGCAAAGTTTGGCAGGCTGCAGGTTGGCGACGACAATCACGTCATGGCCGATGAGATCTTCAGGCTGGTACCAGGCGGCGATACCGGAAACCACCGTGCGCTGTGCGCCGGCAAGATCCAGGGTAAGCTTGAGCAGCTTTTTTGCACGCTTGACCGGTTCACAGGCGACCACGTGCGCGACGCGAAGATCCACTTTGGCAAAATCTTCGATTTGCAGAATCGAAACGATTCCGTCTGTTTCCTGCGCTTTTGCCTGCGCTTTCTCTGTCTTCTTTACAGCTTTCTCTTCGGCTTTTTGCTCTTTCTTTGTCAGCTTATCCAGTTCGGCAAGTTCTTTTTCCATGTCGATGCGCGGGAAAAGGTTTTCGCCGCGGCATACGCTTGCCTGTGCCGGGAGGATGCCGTATACGGCGGCATTGTCCCAGGTCCGGGCGTCTGCATCGGCGCCGATTTGTGCAAAAATCTTTTCGCAGCTTTCCGGGATCATCGGCTGCAGCAGGGTGACGCAGATGCGGATGCTTTCCAGAAGATTATACAGAACGGTTGCCAGGCGGGGCTGTTTGGCCTCGTCCCGGGCAAGCACCCATGGGGCAGTTTCGTCGATATACTTATTTGCGCGGGAAATGACGCGGAATACTTCGGCAATGGCATTTTGCGGCGCAAAATGCTCCATGTTCTGTTCATAAATACCGCGCAGGCCGCTTGCCATCGAAATCAATTCCGTATCCAACGGCTGCGGGTCGCGCTGCTGCGGGAGCGTGCCGCCGAAATATTTTTCGGCCATGGAAACGGTACGGGAAACGAGGTTGCCCAAATCGTTTGCCAGATCGGCGTTGATCCGATAAAACAGCGCTTCATTTGTGAAATTGCCGTCGGAGCCGAAGGGAACGTCGCGCAGCAGGAAGAAGCGCAGCGCATCGACGCCGTAGCGTTCGGCCAGCAGATAGGGGTCAACGACGTTGCCGCGGGATTTGGACATTTTTTCGCCGTTAAAATTCAACCAGCCATGTCCGAAAACCTTTTTTGGCAGCGGGAGGTTCATGCTCATAAGCATAGCGGGCCAGATAATGGAATGGAAGCGCACAATTTCCTTTCCGACAAAATGGATATCGGCGGGCCAGAAGCGCTCACAGTCGTGATACCGGTCATTCATAAAGCCCAGCGCCGTCATGTAGTTGAACAGCGCATCCACCCATACGTAGACGACATGGCCCGGATCGAAGTCAACCGGCACGCCCCAGGTGAAGCTTGTACGGGAAACGCATAGGTCCTCAAGGCCGGGATCAATGAAATTATGCACCATTTCGTTGACACGGGATGCGGGTTCGAGGAAATCCGTGGTGGTCAGAAGCTCGCGCACACGCGATGCATATTTGGAAAGGCGGAAGAAATAGGCCTCTTCACTGGCCGGATGCACTTCGCGTCCGCAGTCAGGGCATTTGCCGTTGACCAACTGGCTTTCCGTCCAGAAGGACTCACAGGGCGTGCAGTACATGCCCTTGTATTCCCCTTTGTAGATATCGCCGTTATCGTACAGCTTGCGGAAAATTTTCTGAATTGCCGCAACGTGGTAATCATCCGTGGTGCGGATGAAACGGTCGTTGGAAATGTTCATCAGTTTCCACAGATCGGTAACACCGTGTTCGCCTTCCACGATGCGGTCGACATACTGTTTCGGCGTAACGCCGGCAGCTTTTGCTTTTTCTTCGATTTTCTGCCCATGTTCGTCTGTGCCGGTCAGGAACATGACGTCATAGCCCTGCAGACGCTTATACCGGGCGTAAGCGTCGGAAACGACGGTGCAGTAGGCATGTCCGATATGCAGTTTATCGGACGGATAATAAATCGGGGTAGTGATATAAAATTTACCTTTGCTCATATCGTAAAATCTCCTTATCGATTCGGTGGATATACGGTTCGCGGCCACCTTTGCCCGCCGGTCAGGGCGGGAACTGGCCGCCGCCGCATTCGCATTGCCGCACCGCAGGCGGCAGGGCGCAAACGCGCAGGAGAAAACGTACGCATGGGCAGACGCTCCTTTATTTATGGTTTATAGAAATCTATAAAAAGGGAAAGGCGATAGAAAATGACATTTTATTGTACCCTAAATCCGGGATTTTTTCAAGCCCGCCGGGGAATTTTTCGCTTTGGTTCCCGGCAATGGCGGCTTGAAATCGCCGGGCATTCATGCTAAAATAAAAGCGGGGTGTGAAAGCATGAGATTTGAGTCGTCCAAAAGTCCCCGTATGCGGATGTTGATGTATGGGCTTTGCATCGGGATTATTATAGTTGCCGGATTATACTGCGTTTACTTTGAAACAGCATTAAAATACCTGATAGCACTGATGTGCCTGATTGTAGTTGCGCTGGTGATCTGGGTGCGCTGGAATACCTGGTATGAACTGCGGGAGGACGGGCTGTATCTGTGTTCCGGCCCGTTTCATGAGGAAATCCCGTATGCGGATATCAAGACGGTGGACAAGACGCGCGGGCTGGATTTTATTATGGCGCTGGATTATGACCGGCTGCAAATCAATGCAGGCCTGAATCCGGAACGCGGGAAGATTGTGCTGTCGCCGGAGCGGGAGGACGAATTCCTTGCCGAGTTGTCGCGCCGCTGCCCGGAATTGGAGATCCGGGGCTGAGAAAAGCAGGTTTCGTAAAAAAATTGAATTTTGAAAAATATCGCTTGACAAATCGAAAAATATTTGGTATATTGAATGAGCTGATTTCACACAGCTTGCCTGCTGGTGTGGCTCAATGGCAGAGCAGCTGATTTGTAATCAGCAGGTTGCCGGTTCGAGTCCGGCCACCAGCTCCAATTTCATATGGAAGAGTTCCCGAGTGGCCAAAGGGGGCAGACTGTAAATCTGTTGCTACCAGCTTCGGTGGTTCGAATCCACCCTCTTCCACCAAATAACGCAGACCAAATGGTCTGCGTTATTTTTTTATTTGTCAGAAAAGATAAAAGTATGTTTTTAAAAATGTTTATAATACACATTGTTAAGATAAAAAGGCTATGGTATGCTGAATACATAAATTCAACTTCTGTTAAAATGGAGGAAAATTAAATATGATATATAAAATTATCTCAGGAAGATATGAAACCGGTACACAGGAACAGCAGGAGGGTTTTGCTCAGTTATTTGGAAATGAGGATATCCAATTCCGTTTTGACCTCTATTTTCATTGGTACAATGTCATTCACGAGTTGGGTCACTGCTTGGTAGCTTCTCGTAAAATCTCTATGGATCCTGTACAGGAAGAGCTTTATGTCAACACCTTTGCAGTGGCTTATTGGAAAATGGCGGATGCAGATGGAAACTTACAGAAATTAAGAGAAATGATTGCTGAGGTATTAAATCGGATTCCCTCTTCTGTACCGCCTGAGACGGATTTTATTTCTTTTTTCCAATCCATTTGGAATAGTGAAGCGATGCAGACGGTGGCAATGTATGGATATTTTCAGCTAGCGTGTGTATTGGAAGCTATGAAAGCAGAAAAGAATTTTTGGGAAGTATTGGATGAAATCGGAATTTCCGCTGTGCCGACAAGCCCGATACAGAAATATACCGGTGAAATTTCCTCTGAATGTGCACAGGATGTCGTTCGTTTGTGCATTGCAAATTTATCAAATGCGGGTATTGTGTTTGAAAATTTCCAAATTGAGCTGGAACTGGTGGATAATCCGGAAGTGCAGTGTGCAAGGATTTGGGAATAATAAAAATTTCACTTTAGTGGTTGATTTTTCTATTAAATTTTTTGGCGGCTACTGCCAGTAAAAACGGTCGCCAAAGACAAAAACCTACATGTAAACATGTCGGATTTTTTTTGTAAAAATAATGAGGCGATTAACAATGAGTACTATGTTTCAAGGTGTTCAGTGGATATTTCCAACTGATTTAGGCGTAAGTCAGTTGTACCTAAATCAGTCTAAACTTGAAGGTGTCAAA
>CALWJF010000011.1 GCA_944380935.1 uncultured Clostridia bacterium | reverse complement strand
AGCGCAGGGTCGGAAATTGCGTAATAATTCGAACCGGTTGAAGCGGTTTGGCCGGGAAGATTGGCGGAATGATAAAGCTGATACGGTTCCGGATTTTCCCAGGCTGCGCACCAGATTTCTACGCTTCCTGTATCCAGCGACTGCCATAATTGGGTCTGGTCATAAACGTCTTTGATTTTTAAATCCAGTCCGAGTTCTGCCAGCAACGTACAACTGTTGCGCAAAATTTCATAACATGGATGATCGCCGCATCCGTCAGCAGCAATACAGGCAGTGTATGTAAGTTTTGCGCCTTCCGGAGCTACCACAAAACGGGAACCGTCATAAATAAACCCGGCTTGCTCCAACAGATCTATGACGGCCTCCCGAACGGCGGCTTCTCTTTCTTCGGGCGACATTGCGTTTGTATAAATTGCAGATGCGGAGACGTCAAAGCGAAATGCGTCTTCCGCACAGGTAAAATCTTCGCCGAAATAGGAGCAGACCGCATCCTGACGGTAAAGCGTAAATACCGTCGCAAATGCCCGCCGCAGTGCCTTTGAAGCGGCGGAATCAGACTTCCCTCCTACACTGACGTTTTCCGCGTGAATGCCGATATACCCATATCCGTTGCTGTCATAAGTAAGGGTACGGATATGATCGCCGGAAAGATTGGCGTTTGTGTTGTGGGCACGGATCGATGCGGAAAGGGCGGATGAAAGCGTCGGCACTGCGATATCAATCTTTCCATCTGCGATAAGCGCGGCGCATTGGGCGTCGGTGCAGCGGATGAATTCCATATACGAACAAGCCGGTTCACCAGAATAAAAATAACGGTTGGCCTGAAACCGGATACGCTGCCCGTCGGTATGTACCGGACGATAAGGACCTGTACCGAGCGGATCCGATGATTTTTTCTGCAATGCCTGCAAGTCCCCTTTGGTAAATCCAAACTGATGGCTGTCGTAATTATATTGCTCCTCATCCGCATAATAGTGCAGGGGGCATAGGTTAATACCAAGTGTGCGGACATAGTTCGCATTGCTGCCTTCAAATGTGACGGATACGCTGTGCGCGTCTATCCGGCGGATACCTTCCACATAACTTGCTTCTCCTTCTCTGTAAGCGGAAAGCCCGACAATTGGGACGGAATAGACTGCGTAAGGACCGGTATAAGCCGGATCAAGAAAAACATAATACGAGAATATAATGTCGTCCGCATCCGCATAGATCCCGTCCTGGAAGCGCAGGCCGTCGGCAAGCGTCCAAATGCAGGTTGTACGATCGGAAACCTCGTCATACTGGATTTTTACATCGGCAATGCCGTAGTAAGTATAGTACACACCGTCATACATGGCCTGCTCGCCCCGGCTGGGATTGTGCAGGATATTGCCTGCCCGGTCGAGGGTGACTAAGCGGTCAAAGCAGACGTCGACGACCTCCATATCGGTTTTGGTATCGGCAAAAAATGGAGAAAAATTACCGGTAAACTCCTGACAGGCGATGCGCAGTGTGCCGCCGGGACGCGCGGCGGCATATATGCCGGAAAGCAGCAAAAGTATAAAGGAAAACGCACCGACAGACAACAGGATCTGCTTATTTCTTTTTCTGTGCATTGGGTCAGCCACCTCCGCTCGATTTATCAGTTTCGATTGTAGCACTGTTGCTGTGTAAAATTTTGACGAAATGGGCGGAAAAGTGCTGTTGTTTGAAGAATAGAAATAATATAAAATTTATAAAAATCAAAAAATATCTTGCTGCTTTTTGTTATATAGTGTATAGTATACTTAGTTAGAAAGCGAGGTGGGATTAGGCCAATGGAAAGATAAGCTAAGCGAGTTCGTGTTTGGTTCAGGTTTTATTTCGCGACAGGGGGTTTGTTTATGACAAAGCGAATTTTGTCCGTCCTTTTTGTTTTATGCCTTTTGCTTTCCTCTGCGGGCGCCGCATTTGTCTATGCGCCTGTCAAAGAATCCCGTCAGCACTTTGTTTCGATCGACGCCGAAACAATACTGGAACAGGGCGAATATAATGCCTCCGGCGAATTGGTAAGCTGGGAAGGCATGATCTTCATCGCGGCGGATCTTCGCGCACTGGAGGGGAAGCTCGCTGCCGCCCGTGAGAAAGCGGATCTGAACTATACCCTTACGCGGGCGGGACTGGAATACCGTTATATTAATACGAATGTTTTCTATTCAAGAGGTTCCCAGCATGTGCTTGGCAGGATTACCCTCAATCCCGGCCAGACCGGTTCCTTTGGACTCGGTTCTTCGTTTTTGCTCGAAACTACTGTCAGTTCCGGCATCAGTCTCGAAGTGTTTACCGCGAATGTCAGCAGCAATTATGTGCAAATTAATACAGTGATGTATATGTTTGAACTGACCAATATTACCGATTATCTGCGTACCGCCGCGCTCGGCAGCGTATTTATAATTCATCGGTACGATATCTATGACGACGGCGAGTATATCGGCTATGGCCAGGTATATGAACCGTACAGCGCATATACCTATTGGGTAAATTGACCAATATTATAAAGGATCATTCTGCGCCCGGCTTTTGCCGGGCATTTTTTGTTATAGGGGGACCTGGTTTATCCTTGAAATTTCCATACAGAGATGCTAAAATAAAGAAGAAAATATGCTTTACTTTTAGACAATTTGCATTTATATTGAGGAAATTTCTTTGAACAGCATTGAAATCATAAAAAGTTATTTATCGGGCTGCTTTTTAAAAGTTGGGATTTTAGAAGTCTGTTCGTGAAATAGAAGTTTTAAGTTTGAAAGTCAAAGCATTCGGTTGGCAGTTAAATCATCCATATATAAAAGGATGCCTTGAGGGAAGAAAGGAAATTCTGGGATGAAAATTGGAATCATTGGTTGCGGTATTATCGCCGTAAACGCACATATCCCTGCATATCAAAAACTTGGTCATGAGGTTGTGGCGTTGGCGGATACTGTACCGGGACGTGCGGCGAAATTTGCCGCACAGTTTGGAATTGCCTGTGCTTATGAAGCGTATCATGCGCTGCTTGCACGGGAGGATATTGACGCAGTTTCAGTCTGTGTACCTACGTTCCTGCATGAACAGGTAGCTGTAGATGTGCTGGAAGCCGGGAAGCATTTATATCTGGAAAAACCGCCTGCGCTGGATGAGGCAGGTATTTGCCATGTTGTGGAAACGGCGCAACGGATGGGAAAAATCCTTTTTGTTGGTTCCAATTCACTTTATCAGCCCCGCTTTCAAATCGCCAGGCGCATGGTCTGCGAAGGAAAGTTAGGAGAGGTTTACGCGGTGCGGCTCAATCGGGCCCAAAAACGCGATATCCCAAACGGATGGATGAAATGGAAGCAATATACCCGCGGTTTTGCAATTACCGAGGGTGTGACGCATAATCTTGATCAGACGCTATATCTGCTCGGGGATGTGGAGCCGGAAAGCGTCACGTGTCTGACCTATAATAAGTTTGCCGATTATCCGCCGCTTTCCTATGGATATCCTATGGATGCCGCAGAGTCGCATACATGGGATGGTTTGCCGAAGGAAACGGAAGACGGCGTGTTTGCGCTTATACGCTTAAAAAATGGTTGCGGATTGCTGATTGATTCGTTTCGTGCCTGCAATGCAGAAGAATGCTATCATCTAAAGCTTATGGGTACTGCTGGTGGTTTGAAAATCGATATGCGCCCGGAATCCGGTAAAAAACCGCTTGGTCTGACTTATTATCATGAACCGCAGCGCGGCGTGATGGCGGAAACGCAATTGGATTATCCGGTAGGTACGATGTCCCATCTGGATGCGATTGGGCATTTTATGGACTGTGTCAAACTGGGAATACCAACCGAATCGAATGGGAAACGTGCGATTTTGATTATGCGTATCATTGATGCAATGTTTGCTTCTGCGGAGCAAAATGGCCGGCAGATCCTTCTTTCCTCTGTGGATTAAGCAGTAAACCTGTAGGGGACCATTAAAATAAGAAAGCATATTAAAATCTGTTGAAAAAAGGAAACACACTGGACATAAGAGCAATACGGCGATAAAATGAAACCGATGTGCGGTATATCCCGGAGAGGTGAATTGGAGTAGACGTGCTGAAAGCATGACTTGGATTAAGGAGCAGCAATGAAATTTACAAATGGATACTGGCTGCTGCGCGAAGGTGTGCGGGCGGAATATCCGGCGTGTATTTATGAGTATGTACCGATAGAAGGCGGTTTGCGTATGTACGCACCATTTCGCCTGCAGGAAAGCCGTGCAGCTAGTGTTGATTGCGGTATGCTGACCATTGACCTTCGTACTGCGCGCGAAGGTGTTTTGGAACTTGAAATCTGGCATCATATGGGTGGGATTTCCAGACCCCCATTTTTTGAGGTGATGCGCGATCCTGTTACACCATG
>CALWJF010000010.1 GCA_944380935.1 uncultured Clostridia bacterium | reverse complement strand
CGTGATCATGTTAATGCATTGCAAAATCAGCTGTCTGCGAAAACTGACGGTGCTGACGGCGCACATTATATCGGCAGCGCACCGATCCCGGACGTTGAAGGGGATACTGTTGCCGAACAACTGCGTGATTTGAAATTGCAGCTGGACAATGCTATGCTGAGCGATATTCCTGACGGCGCAGTGGATACCTCCCAACTGGCAGATGGCGCCGTTACTGCGCAAAAAATTGCTGCAGGGACCGTTGGCAGCCAACAGCTTGCCGACGGCTGTATTACGGGTGAGAAACTCGCCGATTCGGCCGGAAAGCTGACACAGCGCATTTTTCTTACGCAATCCTGCAGCTGGACGGCACCGGCAACCGGGTTTTACCGGATTACCCTGTATGGAGGCGGGGGCGGCGGCGGCGCGGGACTGTTCCTATATAGCAGCAACTGGACCACCCCATTTCAGTATTTTTCCGGGGCAGGCGGGAGTGCTTCCGTTCCTGTCAGCGGGGAATTTATGCTGTGGGAAGGCGCCCAATGCCAGGTAATCATCGGCGCCGGCGGCACAGGACGCACAAGCAATAATTTTACGATCAGCAATATGACGCCGACGTTTACTTCGGTAGACGCATCTGCAACCGCCGGAGGCGAAAGCTCATTTCTATGTGAAGGGTTTACGCTTCTGCAAACCGACGCTTCTTATCGGGCTTATGGCGGCGCCTATATGCGCAGCAGTCGAAAAACAGATTCCAACAATATAAACATTTATGCCGGTTCTTCCGGCGCAGGCCTGGCTGAAGGCAAATCCTCTGCATATCTCTCCTCCGCCAATATCGGATCCGATACGGTTCTTTCCGGGGCAGCCGGCTGCGGCGGCGGGAACGGTGCAGCATATTCCTATGCACTCGTAAACGCCGGGAATCCAGGAAAAGGAGAGGATGCTCCTGGATATGGAGCTGGCGGCGGTGGCGGCTGTATGGTTTTTGGTATTAATTCCACATCTGCTTCCTCTGTTATCAGTGCCGGCGGCGACGGAAGTGATGGTATCGCAATTATTGAATGGATAGCGTAAGGAGGTTTTTTATGCGTTATGCCGTTATTGAAGACGGGATCTGTACCAATATTGTCGTATCAGATCCGCAATTTGCTGAAATGATGGGGTGGGTTTTGCTCCCTGACGGTTTTCATATTGGAGATCATTATGAAAACGGCTCCTTTTCCCGTGCTTTTCCTGTCTTTTCGAACGAAACAGCCTTATCGGAAACCTATGAAGAAGCTTCTGCTTCCCTATAGGTCATGAATCCGGGCCGCTTTCAACCCGTTTCCCCTGTTCCATTAAATCCCTGTTTTTCCAACGAACAAAATCGCTGCCTGATCAAACTTGACATCCATTTTGGGATATGCTATAACAAAACCATACTGTCATCTGTACATAAAGGAGTTTTGGCTATGGATATGAAACCCAATACTTTAATCTGCAACTGTAAGAAAGTATCCTACAGCGATATTGAAAACGCGCTGGGAAAAATTGAACGGTTTGATGATGTTTTAAAAGAATTTGAAGAAGTTCAAAAACTTACGCATTGCTCCACCGGTTGCGGAAAATGCCATGATAAAATTATTGCTGTAATTTCCGAACTGATGATGGGATAATAAACGGTCCTGCATACAAACATGCAGGACCGTTTTCTCCTTTATAACAAAGCCCGTCAAAAACAACGCTCGGTATTCTTTATCCTTCCTTGATATAAAATAAAAACCCCCGAACGTATACTCTTTCGGGGGTTTTTATTGCCCTTAATTTTCCAAAAGCAGATAAATGAGCAACATTATGATTGACAGGCACAAATAAACTGCGCCGGCGATAAGCAAGCCTGCCGGACTTTTGCGCCGTTTCCGCTTACGTTCTTTATATTCGGCATACGTTTCTTTTTCATCCGGCTGCGACGGCGTCCACAGAAAACGAATTCCAAACAGGGACTTTACTCCATATCCAAAAATATCAAACAAGCCTTCGTTTCGGACAAATAGCAAGCCCCCGCTCCCTGCCAACAGGATACCGGAAATGAAAAAACCGTCGCACAGGCGCTGTACAAACCCGGCGCCTGGAGGATTGGAAAACAAATACACAACAACCGTAAGGATTGCGCCGAATCCCAGAGAAATTATGAATGCTCTGGTTCTTTCTTTCATTTCATCACAACCTGCTGCCGGTATTTTTCGTATTCTGCATCGTTGCACCGCACAAAATGTCCCGGCGCAATTTCACGAAGACTCGGCTGATCTACACTGTAATCATGTTCCGCAAGCGGATTATACACGATCCGTTTCCTGCTCTTCTCATAAATCGGATCCGGCAGCGGAATAGCAGATAACAGCGATTTGGTATAGGGATGCAGCGGATTCCGGAACAAATCGTCTGAACTTGCCAATTCTACAATTTGGCCATAGTACATCACGCCGATCCGGTCGGAAAAGTACTTTACGACGGAAAGGTCATGCGCGATGAACAGCAATGTCAACCCAAAACGCCGGCGAAGATCATTGAGCAAGTTAATAACCTGCGCTTGAATGGAAACATCCAATGCGGAAACCGGTTCATCTGCAATAATCAAATCCGGATTCATTATGATCGACCGCGCAACACCGATACGCTGACGCTGACCGCCGGAAAATTCATGCGGATATCGATCCGCATGTTCCCGCACCAGACCTACCAGTTCCAGCATCTCATTGACTTTTTCCGTAATCACCGCCTTATTGCGTTCGCCCTGAATAATCAACCCTTCGGATATAATTTCACGCACGGTCATACGCGGATTCAAGGAAGCAATGGGGTCCTGAAAGATCATTTGAATCTGAGTGCGCAGCTTCGTCTTTTTCAATTTGCGCAGCGTTTGCCGGTATTCCGTTTGCAAACGGCTTTTTTCCGCCCCGGTAGCGGACGCAAGCTTCGGCGCATACTGTTCCTGCAGCTTTTTAATCTGTTCCTTTGAATAAATTTTATCGCAATTCTTCTGATCGTAATCCGCAGCCCGGATCTGCTTCCGATTTTCCGCAATGACAGCCTCCCGCTGCGCCTTATATTGTTTCCGCTTCGCTTCACTTTCTGCCTTTGAACAGACGCCAGAAGCTGTATCGCGCGTCAGCTGCGCAAGCTGTTCCCTATATGTCCTACGGGCTTTACGGATTGCTTCCTGATAGGACCGTTTCCCGGCCGAAATGCGAACACCTTTAAAATAGACGTTACCGGATGTAATGTTATACAGCTTAATAATCGAACGGCCCGTTGTCGTTTTCCCACATCCGGACTCGCCTACCAGCCCGAAAACCTCGCCCTTCTTAATGTCAAAGCTGACGTCATCCACGGCTTTCAGTTCGCCGCCATCCATTTTAAAATACTGGCAGAGATGCTCTACCCTAAGCAACGTTTCCTGATTATTCTGCATCTTCTACCTCTCTTCTACTCTTCATTCTGGCAATTCTGTCCATCACGATTTTCGGCGGCTCCACTTTCGGGGCATCCGGATGCAGAAGCCAGGTGGCGGCGTAATGTGTATCGGTGATTTTAAACATCGGCGGCTGTCTTTCAAAGTCAATCTGCATTGCATATTTATTACGCGCGGCAAACGCATCGCCAACCGGCGGATATATCATATTCGGCGGGGTGCCGGGTATGGCTTCCAATTTTTCATTCGTATCCAAATCCGGCATCGAGGAAAGCAACGCCCACGTATATGGATGCGCGGCATGATAGAATACATCTTCTGCGGTACCATATTCTACAATTTTCCCCGCATACATCACAGCAACACGATCCGCCATATTGGCAACGACCCCCAGATCATGCGTAATAAAAATGACGGACAATTGCCGCTGCGCCTTTAATTTATTTATTAATTCCAGAATTTGTGCCTGAATCGTTACATCCAGCGCGGTCGTCGGCTCATCGCAGATCAAAATATCCGGATTCGCAGCAAGGGCAATAGCGATTACTATACGCTGGCGCATACCGCCGGAAAATTCAAAGGGATACTGATTATAGCGTTTGCGCGGTTCTGCGATACCGACCTCTTCCATCAGCTTAATTGCCCGCGCTTTTGCAATCCGTTTGGTCACTTTCGCAACGACGCCTGATGCGTTATGCATCAGATAATCGATCATGTCCACGGTCTCCCGTTTGTAATCGCGCTGGGGACGCGACGCAAGCAAGTCCTGATAATGCTCCGCAAGGCGATTGATTAAATGCACCAGATTCGTTTTAATCAGTTCCAGATCCGTGATATTTGCCGCCGCGAGCGTCCAACCCGGATCTTTCCCGCGGGAAACTGTACGATCATAGCGCGCTTTCTTTCGTTTGTAGCTGCGTTGCGCTTTGGCATTCTTCCCGATGGAGGAAAAATACCGGTCAATTTCCGCGTTCAGGCTCGAAGCAAACGTATAGCTCAAGCTGTCTTTCACGATTGCCAACGGATCTATTGCAGCTTGTACGCTTTCTGAAAGCTGCTTCGATGCGTGATGGCACTGCCCTTTATCCAGTGTTTCCTGTTCAAATACCGGCCGGTATTCTTCGAGCGCCTGTACGGCTTTCTCCATATTGGCATATGCGCGCTCAGCAGAATAACGAAGGCCGCGCTGGGCATCCTCCATAAAATCGCGCATGAATTCATGGTCAAGATAGTCTTTCAAATATTCGTTGAGCTGTTCCACAGGCATCTGCGGCAATGGTTTGCCGGAAAACTGTACATAGTAACCCATTCGGAAAAAATTCGGTTTCGGCAATGCCAGCGCTTTTTGGCAAATCTGCTGGATCTCCCGCAGCGCTTCTATCAGCATACGGTAGTCCCCGGCCTTTTTCCCGGCAGCAAACTGACGGGAAAGGCCACCTGCCAGCTGGACGAGTCGGGACGCATCTTCCTTCACCACATACTCATGAACTGCACGTTTGGATAGTGTTGCCACGCCTTTGACACGGTATGCAGCATCCTTCGCTGCATTTTTCTCCAGTTCAAATGCCAAAACTTCTATGTCTTCGGAAACTTCCTGCGCGGCTTCATAGGCCGTATTGAAAGCGGATTCCATTTCTATATGTTTAAATTCGAATTTGTCGAATTTTTTACACTTCGCCGTTAACTCTTCCGCACGTGCTTTCCCGCATGCAGCAATCATATTTTCATTCAGGCATTTTAAATAACGGTTAAAGGTCGCTCGGCTTTCTTTTTGGCGTGCCTTCCCTTTTAAAATCATCGCCTCTGTCAGCTGTTTCCCAATTTTCACAATTGGGTTAAGACTGGACATTGGGTCCTGAAAAATCATGGCTATTTTATCTCCGCGGATTTTGTGGAACTCATCCTCGGATATCTTTAACAGATCGCGTCCATCGTAGATGATCTCACCGGCTTCTGTAATGGCATTGCCTGCCTGGATACCCAGAATTGCCTTTGAAGTAACCGACTTCCCGGAACCGGACTCGCCCACGATTGCAAGCGTTTCTCCCTTCGCCAGATCAAAGCTGATGCCGCGTACCGCCTGGACCTTACCATTGGTTGTACGGAAGGAAATCCGTAAATCTTTAACCTGCAATTTCGTTTCCATCAGTCATCCACTCCTCTCGTCGACGGGTTAAAGGCATCGCGCAAGCCGTTACCAAAGAGGTTGAAGCAAATCAGTAACAGGGAAAGGAAGATGGATGGGAAAAACATCCCATGTGGTGCAGACGTCATAGCTACCTGCCCCTGGCTCATCAAAGTACCGATGGAGGTCCCGGCAAATTCCTGCAGATTTATAATGCCCAGATAGGTCAACTGCGTTTCGGAAAAAATTACACTTGGGATAATCAGCGCGCAGCTGGTAATAATGGTGCCGAGCGAATTCGGGAAAATATGTTTAAACATCAGCCGGCGGTCAGAAGCGCCGAGCGTGCGGGCTGCAAGGACAAACTCCTGTCCCTTAAAACGATAAAACTGTTTCCTGGTAAGCGCCGACATGCCGATCCACCCGGTCAACACAAACGCAAACAGGAATGCGGTAACCACCCCGACTTTCTGCGCAAGATGGAGCTGGAACAGCGTTGTACACACGATAAACGGCATACCGGAAAGAATGTCGGCAATACGGTCCATTATCAGGTCGACTTTTCCGCCATAATACCCCTGAATAGAACCATATATCGCACCGATCGTTAGATTAATGGCCGAAACCAGAATCGCAAAAATAATGGAAAAACGTGCGCCGATTCCAATTGCGCCGAATAGATCTTGTCCCAGCGAATTTGTTCCAAAAATGTACATCGGCTCATGGCCATTCAAATAAATATAATAGTTATAATAGCAGATCCGGCATTGCAATGCTCCTGATTTTTTTATGCTGTAAATATAACTCCCGTCATCGCCTTCAATCCGCAAACTTTCATACGGCACAGCTTCTATTGCGGTATTGGTCGAGTATGCAGGGATAAAATCGCCGTTTTCATCCAGTACCGGCGTTCCTTTTCCATCGCTGACCTGATACCAGATATTGGGGTTGTCCGAGATATCATAAATATCTTTGGGTTCAACATACGGATAGATTACCTGGATTCCGGTTTCATTCTGCCAATCCATCAGTTTCTCAAATTCTGAATATTTAAATACCCGATACACAATTCCGGTCGCATAATACCGGTTAATATCCAACGTATAGGTATTACTTGCTTTATCCTGTCCACGGTATTTTACATACGTCGTGGTTGTATCCACGATCCGCAACACCGGGTCCATTCCTGTTTCCGCAGCGATTCCCTTCCAATAACTATAGGCAAGGTCGTTCTGGCTGTTATAAATCGAGCCGCCATCAAAGATTCCCCACCCCTTATCCGCAATCGAAGCTATAAAAGGCGGGCTCTTGGTATATACCGTATCCTTATCATTAATCGTATATGGAGATATCAGCGGCGAAACAATGGCAAAAAGAATCAGGGCAATCAGAATGCAGGCTGCGATCAAAGACGACTTATTCTTCTTGAACCGCAAAAAGGCGTCCGCAAAATACCCGCGCGATTTCGTTTCAAGTCTGCTGTCATGTATATTGGCATCCAGCTGGACAAACGCAAACTTCTCCGCTGGAATGTGTTCATATTCAATATGGTTTTGCATCTTCTGTACACTCATTTTTTCGACCCCATTCTAATACGCGGATCAATAAAGCCGTAGCTGATATCAATCACTATGCCTGCAAGCAAACTAACTGCGGTATAGAAACACGAAACCATAATAAAAATCGGATAATCCCGGCCATTAATCGCATTCAAATACAGCCCTCCGACGCCGGGAATCGCAAATATTTTCTCAATTACAAGCGAACCGGACATTATGCCGATAAATTCACCAAATATCGCAGGCAGCACAACCACCATACAGTTTTTTAAAGCATGCCGCACGGTCGCCTGCGCTTTGGTCAGGCCCTTAGTCCGGGCAAGAAGCATAAATTCGCTGGTCAGCACTTCCGTCAGTTCCGCGCGTGTTGTACGGGTAAAGCTGGCAACTACACCAAAAGACAGGGAAAAAACCGCCGGAAGCATACTCACGAACATGTTCCACGAAAAATAATCTGTCCCTTCCTTCATCAGGAATGGGAACCAACCCAATTTATAGGATAGGAAATATTGAATCAAAAACGCAAAAACAAAACTGGGCACCGAAATTACCACCATCGTCAAGGTGGAAATGGTGTAATCTAACCACGTATTCTTTTTTAACGCCGCCCAGATTCCTAACGCTACGCCAAGCGGGATACTTAATAAAATCGAATACAAATTTACACAGACAGTTGCCGGAAGCTTTGTCGCAAATAATTTCACGACATCCTGCCCAAAATACAGCTTATCGCTGACGCCCCAATCCCATTTGGTGAAAACGTTTTTCAAAAATATGCCAAACTGCACCATATACGGCTTATTATAACCCGCAGCCTCCCGGCGTGCTTCGATAACCTGCGTATGCGGATCGTTCAGCGGCAATTCCGCAGGCGGAAGCATGCGGATCAACACAAAACATATACAGGTGATAATCAACAGCGTCATCAGCATCAGCAGAATCCTCTGTGTAACATATTTGGCCATATGTACCCTCCTGTGAGTGAATTCCCTCCCACATGCGCTCCCGCGCATATAACCCGTTGACGCTGTGAGAAAATACAAATGACAGAGTCTGCCAGGGTGTCTCCACCCCGGCAAACTCTGTTGCTGGTTAAGCGAACAGGCCCTTGTCAGTCAAACACAGACCCTTCGTACGCAAATACTTTAATACTGGAGTTCACCGCCGTTTTCGGCAATGTATTCAGCCCATTCTGCGTCGGAATAGTTGTACCGCATATACTGGATACCGCCGCGGCCGCAAATCGGGTTGTATTCTTCAACGACATAATAGACCTGCTGGGACAAAAGCGCGGCGCTTGCATCCTGCATCATCGGGATGTAGTTATAGGTCTGCAAAATCTCGCCTTCAATTGCAGCAAGAATCGTCAGACGGGTATCAACATCCGCAATTCCATCGCCAAAGCAGTATTCCTTATCGCCTACCGCTACCGTAGCGCCGTTGAGCGCATCGGACCACTGCCGCAGATTCATGGTGATTTCCTCGCCATCGATGGTAAGCGTCAGATTTACGGTGGTGGCATCAAACCAACCAGCGTCATACTGATATTCCGGGTTGACATACAGATCCGTCAGTCCAAACGGATCCAGCGAGGAACCGGACCAACCAGCCAAAACGGTGTCCGCAAGGCCGGCTTTGATTTTATTGGACCAGTCGTTACCATACGGAGCAGACTTGACAAAGACGATCTTGCCTTCAAACGGTGTGCCGACCGTTACTTCTGCAACTTTCTCGTTTAAATAGTCTAGAGTCTGGGTCATGAAGTCTGAATCCGTAGAAATCGCATATTCAATCTGAATGGTCTGATCGCAAATACCATCGCCATTGCTATCGGTGATAAATCCGGCGTCGAGCGCCTCCTGATAGGCCTGCGCATACAGTTCTTTTGCCGCTTCCGGATCATAACCGGTTATGGAATCAACCGCTTCATCCAGACTTGCATATTGCGAAACATCTACACCGTAGAAGTCGCACAGAACCTGCTTGGCCTGATCCGTATCACGATACATGGAACCGGTATCTACGTCATAAACATACGCATTACCGATGATTCCGTAACCGCCGGAACGGGCCGGAGAAATTGTGGAGCAGAACAGTTCCTTATCATAGGTAACTGCCATTGCCTGCTTAAAGGTCTTCAACGTCAGCGTTTCGAGGTCATATGCAGACGTGTCGAAGTCCGCGGCAGCTTCACGGCCCTTGATCGCATCTTTATAACCGTTCAAAATCAGGAAGTAAATGGTTTCGGACGGGGTGAAGTATACATAATCACTATTCCGGTAGCTTGCAAAATCTTCTGCCTGGAGACCATAGCTCATCAGTTCACCCTTCAGGAACATGAGTTTACGGGTTTCCGGTTCTGCTACCACTTCACACTCGATCACGTCGGTCTGATACATATCATAGGTATTGCCGTCCGTCGGATCAACATACTGATGCTGCCCGTCAGTCCAGCCGTACCAGGTTTCGTTCTTCTCGAACTTCATAAATTTATCGGTCTGGTACTCCGTCAGCTTATACGGGCCGTAGCTCATCGTAGTCTCAACGCTGGTATTATAAGTGCTGGACCAGACGCCGTTGGATTCAGATAGGCATGCTTCATAGTACGGTTCATAAACAATCCAGTTGGATGTCAGGCTGTACAAAAGATTGAAGCCTGCAAGAGACTTTGCCAGAACGAGGGTGATCTGATAATCGCCGCTTTTATACAGGCCGACGGTTCCATCGTACTCTACTACCGGGTAATCGGTGCCCGTTACAAAATAGTTCGGCAGATCTGCTTCGGTTTCACCCCAGGCTTCATTGCCCGTCACAACCGGCGTAAACAGCGCAAGCGTCTCGTCGTTGAGGCGGACAACGCCCTTTGCATCCATCATACCCGTCAGGGTTTCCCAGTTGGTAACATCGAAATAATCTGCTCCGTAAGCATCGACATACGCCTGGAGCGTATCGCCACTAAGCCAGTCAAGTGCAATCTTTAAACCAATACCGACAGCCTGTCCGTCTGCGGTATAATAGTTTCCGTCTTCGCCTTTAACCAGATCAGCAAGTGCATATGCACCCAAAGCATCCGCCCAAGCCGTATGGCCGCCGTTAGCATAGGCCTCTGCACCGGCAATGGAGAGCTGCTGGGCATAATAGTCCGCAGCACGGTAGTTCATCAGATCCGGATCCAGCAGCCGCTGCATGGAATATACATAGGTGTCCGCATTAATCGGCGTACCGTCTTCCCAGCAGGCGTTCGGATTCAAGTCAATCGTATAGGCGTAACCGGCAGTCGCGGATTCCGGAATATTGAACTCCGGATGCTCGGCTTTAACCTGTTCCGTCACATCCACCGGCTCGCTTGCCGCCATCTCCGGGATAACGACATAGCCGGTATACGGATCTTTGCCTTCGACCGGATGCAGCTCATCATTGAAGATGATGTCATACAGACCGATGCGGATACGGCCGATATCGGACGGATACGCATCATCCGTGGTCTGATAGGTATGCGGGTTCCAGTTTGTCGCCATCGTTACGACGGAATCCTGATACGTATAGGTATCTTTTACGTCAGACGGATCCGTGTCGTCAGGCGTGTTGGAATCATCTGGCTGATCGGTATTGCCGACGTCGGCATTGCCGCCATCCGAATTTTCATCCGTATTTGCGCAACCGGCAAACATGGCGACGATCATGAAGATTGCCAACAACAGAGCAATTGTCTTCTTCATTCAGAAAAACCTCCTTAATTTTTCTATGTCATCCGGCCTAACGGTAAATAGGCCGCGTACATAGCCCATCCTTCGTATTTTGGACTGCTGCAAACCTGCGAATCTTAAAATTTGCGCTCATGCGTCATAGTAGCAGATTAAAGCACAAAAGTGTCCGATTTCGTCCAGGAATTAAAAGATTATCGTACTTCTGTGTAACAGAAGTACGCAAATGGGGCGCCCCATTTACACAACTTTGAAAACAATTGATTAAGGCAATTTTAACGTTTTTTTGCCTATCTGTCAATTTAAAATGTATCCGAATTCTCCATTGTTTTTATTTGTTCGTCGTTATTATTACTATTTTACCCTTTTTTGCAATCATTCTTCCAAAAAATCAGACAATTTCCCCTCTCTTTTATCTCAATTCCGGATAAATTATTTTGTTTAAATATCCGCCTTTTGAATGTTTTTCCAAAAAAACAGCGAATTTTCCATATGCGCTTTTGGGTATTTGGTTATTCTGACCATAAGTTTTTCCACTTCCATTCCTCCTGATCAGCAATTGGACTCCCGTTTCCAATTCCCGCAAGTAAAAAAGCTTCGGGCCATTGTGGACCCGAAGCTTTACATCCAAATTTCAGCTGTTCACCACCAGCGTTCCGATTTCCTGATCATCTACTGCACAGCCGCCGTCAATACGCCAGGCATTGGTAAAGGGTGTCGGACCGATGGAAAATACATGCTGGCCAAGTACACGCAGCGCTTTGCAGTTTTCCGCAAATCCGGCGTAGGGATGCTGGATATCAATGGCCTGTACACGATATTGGAATAGGTTATAAAAAGTAATATTGTCGCAGTCGCGCATCTGGATGGAACAGGCATATTCGCTGCCGAGGTTCTCTTCCGTCTGCACCGCATAGAGCCGCCAGTTGGCGACGCGCTCCATAACCAGCTCCACATCGAGATGATGTTCAATACTGACCAAATACAGCCGGCCGGGCGTTTGCGTATCGTTGATATGGAACCCGTCAAGCGCCCAGACATCCGGCGTCCAGATGTTTTTAAACACACCCGCACCGCCGTCATGAACCCAGATCGTATAATGACGGTCACGGCTTTTCCGCACCGCGCCATGCCCGCCGTGCCAGAACAGCACATCTTCCAGAATGGAGTCCGACGCGCCCAGCCATTCGACACTATTCAATCCCCGGTTGCGGCCGCCGTCGAAGCTGATGCCGCAGACATGACAATGCGCTCCGGCGGGCACTTTAAGCATGGCATGCGCATCGCGCGCATCGTTGAAACCGGGAGTGTTATCCTCAACCCGCAGGATCGTACGTGCGCATTGCAGGCCGATCAGCGCGGTCGTTTCCCCGAGCGTGAGGGTATGGCGGATGCGGTAAACGCCCATCGGCAGGTATACCGGTTTCCCGGACGCAATCGCCGCTTCCAGCGCATCGGTATCGTCCTGTTTCCCGTCGCCGGACGCGCCGAATTCGTGTACGCTGACCCAGGTCCCCGGATCGGGCATTGCAACATAGGGCGCAGGCGGCGCAGGAGCATATTCACAGGGCTGAAAATCATAGGAAAGTCCGAATTTCCGGGTTTTTTCCTCGTTGTCTACCGTGATTTTCAGGCCCATTTCTATATTGGCGCAATAGCTTTCCATCTCCGGGCACAAGGGCCTGACCATAATATGCCCGTTGAACTGCCAGCCGAAGGGTTCGAAGAAAGTCGGCACATGGGTGCAGACCACATTCTCCCCATGGAACCAGTTCTGCGGGTAGCGCATCATGTTCATGCTTACGCCTACGCCCAGGTTCTCCATCCGGCACTCCTCCATAACCAGGCGTTCAAATTCCTCGATATAGTGGTTATCGGTTTCCTTATTGGGCACAAACACGCCATAAGGCGCATTTTTCAACGTCGTGCGCGTCATCGTCAGACCCGCGCGGTAGCTGGAAATGCAGGCGCGGCGCTGGCCATCGAATACGCTGTCGCCAAGGTAGAACTGCCAATACGGCACTGTCTCGCCGGTCAGGATGCCGTATTCCCCGCCCACGAAAGTGCAGCGCTCAATTTCATTGCCGATCATTTCCACGCCGGCGCGGCCGTCGCGGATTCGAAACTCCATGTCCTCCAGCGAGCAAAGCTGCGCGATCCGGAACCGCACGGCGACCGCACCGGGATTGCCTGCGCCGAGGTCGCAGTCGATGTTGCGCATTCCGCCATAGAAAGAGGTGTTCTGTGCATCCCGGAGCGGACGGTTCGCAGTGGGTTTCCGGTCGCGGAAATGGATAATATAATGGCTGTCCGGTCCCTGGTGGGCAGCAGAAGCATCGCGTACACGGAAAACCGGCCGGCTTTGGCCCCATCCGATCAGGCGTATCCCCGGCCACAGGTTTACCGTCCCGTCAAACACATACTCGCCTTCCGGGATGAAAATAATGCCTATACGGGTCGTCGATGCAATTTCATCGGCAGCACGTTGTAGCGCAGCAGTATTATCTCCGACTCCGTCAGGGCAGGCGCCGAAAGCCTGCGGCGTAAAATCCAGCGCCGCAGGGTCGCAGGGTCGGGTTTTAAACAAAGAAATCGTAGACATGCGTTTTTTCCTCCCTGTCATTTACAGCAGAAGCTGCGTTGTTTCGGTTTCAGTATAGCACGGCCGGCAATTTTGGGCAACACAGAAATTAAGTTTCATTTTTCGTAATATGATTTTCGCTTCCTGCGTCTTTTGTATGTTTTCCCTATCCTGTACAGCGGCATCCGGTCAGGCGTTGAGCATCCGGCGCTTCGGAGCGGCTGCACGGCTGCGGCAGGGGTAATTATACCAGGAACCGAGCTTCGCCCGGCCCAAAACCTCCAGCCGGACGGAAATTAACCCTTCGAATGAATCCGGGATTTTGAACATGACGCCGCCGCAGGCGAGATTGGACTGTGCCGGGATGTCGTCAAAGTCGATGCCGCCCCAGTAGGTTTCATCCGCACCGTCGCAGCAGTAGTAGAGTTCCACTCTGCCGCCTTCGAGCACGTCGGGCGTATCATTCAGCATCCAGATCTGTGCGGTGAACGTATCGCCGCCGTGCCACAGGTGATGGGGAATCCGCAGGGACGCCAGCTGTGGGCGCAGCGCCTCACAGACGGCAAAATAACCGCTTTTGGGCTTATCCGGCCAGGAAATCAGACTGTTGTTTGCCGCAGTCGGCCAGGGCTCGTTAAAACACCAGTTCATCGCCATTGCGCAGTGCGGCCATTGGCGGCGCATTTCCTCAAAGTTGGACTTATAGCACATTGCCTGGATAAATGCCGTTTTCCGGCACAGATCTTCCACATCATCATAGCCGCCGAAGAAATACTCTGCTTCCGCTTCACGCGCCCAACTCTTTGCGCTCCATGCCTCAAATGCATGATGTTCGCGCCAAACTTCATTCTCCGGCCGGAAATCCGCAAAATCTTCTTCCGACATGAAGGTTTTGATATACGCAGCCGGAGACATCCCCGGACAGCCGAATTCCGTATAAGCCGTGTTGTGCGCCGCGTTAAACAGTTCAATCGTTTCCACGCCTGTATGTTCATCATAGTTGAGATAATGTCCATGCGCCATGCCGTTCAAAGGCGAAGTCATGATGAAGGGGGTAAAACGATCTTCACGATAGCAGATGCTGTCCAAAAGGCGCAGCGCGTGATGCTGCTCCGTCATGCCGGACCAGGAGTTGAACAGTTCATTGCCTGCGCACCACAGCACAAGGCACGGATGCGTGCGCAGGCGGCGAACGATCGCATTTGCCTCCTGTTCCAGTACGGCCAGATAGGCATCTTTATCCGGATATTCGTTGCAGGCAAGTGGGAATTCCTGCCAGATCATTATCCCCTTTTCATCGCAAAGGTCAAAAAAATCCTCTTTATTTATAAATCCGCCGCCCCAGACGCGCAAAATATTCATATGGGCGTCGGCAGCGAGGGTCAGCAGCGAATCATAGTGCCCGCGCGTCATTTGCCCGGGGAAGATCTGGGCATTAACCCAGTTGGAACCCTTTGCAAAAATCCGGCGTCCATTGATCTCCAGCGTCGCGGGTGCGTCGGAGCGGGATTTCGGCATCCCGGACGGTTCGCGCCAGGCGCCGTCATTCATAACCAGCCGGCTGCGGCGCAGGCCGATACGGCGTGTTTTTTCGTTCAGCACTTTCCCTTCGCTGTCAATTGCCTGTACACAGAGGATATACAGATTCTGCGGGCCGTAGCCTTGGGGGTACCAGAGTTTGGGATTGTCCAAAGTCAGACGGAAGGTTTTTGCTTCTTTTTCACATACTGCTGCAATTTCATTTCCTTCGATCAGGCTTACCCGAAAACGCCCCGAATATCCGCTCTGGACTTCTACTTCAATTTGACAGGAATCCAGCGTCTCAGATAGGCGATAGGATGCTTCAAGTCCGGTAATGGCGCTTTGCGTATCGATTTCCAGCCATGCTTCTCCCCAAATTCCCAATGATACCAGACGCGGATGCCAATCCCAGCCATAGCAGGCAGCTGCTTTACAGCTTTCCCGCGCCTGGTCGCGGCTGTCCGAATCATCGGCTTTCGGCGCTGGTGCAATGCGCACTTCCAATTCACAATCCTGCCCGGCAAATCGGGTTACATCGAGCCGAACCGGGGAAAACATCCCCTCCCGCTCCAGCAACGTTTCTTCGCCAACCCGTATCCTGTATCGGTAATCGATGCCTTCAAAGCAGAGCCATGCCCGTTGACCTGGCGCAAGCTCGAACGACAACGGTGCGCGGTAAACCCAGAATTTATCCTCCATCCAGTGGTAATCCCGGAAATTGACGCCTTCCCAGTATGGCGGCAAATCCTTATATTGCGCCCAGTCCAGCTGTACGGCCCCGGGAACCACAGCAGGAAAGCTTTCTGCGGGGATCTGATCCGGTCCATCGCAAAAGCCTACTTGCCACTCGAATTCTTTTTTCATTCTTCCTGTCTCCTTTGTATCCGTCTTCCTGAATGCTTCCCATATGAAAAAAGTGCCCTGCCTATATATGACAGGGCACTTTTATACCTGAATAATTACTCGTTAATGGCGATAACAACGCCGGAACCAACGGTACGGCCGCCTTCACGGATTGCGAAGCGCAGACCATTCTCGATGGCGATCGGAGTAATGAGTTCAACGTCCATTTCGACGTTGTCGCCCGGCATGCACATTTCAACGCCTTCCGGCAGAGAAATGATACCGGTAACATCCGTAGTACGGAAATAGAACTGCGGACGGTAATTGTTGAAGAACGGCGTATGACGGCCGCCTTCTGCCTGGGTCAGAACATAAACCTGGCCGCGGAACTTGGTATGCGGATGAATGGAACCCGGCTTTGCAACAACCTGGCCGCGTTCGACTTCTGTCTTTGTGATACCACGCAGAAGAAGACCGACGTTATCGCCTGCTTCAGCATAGTCAAGGATCTTACGGAACATTTCGATACCCGTAACAACCGTGTGCTTCGGCTCGTCCATCAATCCGACGATATCCACGTTCTCGCCCATCTTAACCTGGCCACGCTCAACTCTACCCGTTGCCACGGTGCCGCGGCCGGCGATGGAGAAGACGTCTTCAACAGGCATACTGAACGGCAGATCTGCCTTACGCTCAGGCGTCGGGATAAACTCGTCAACTGCATCCATCAGCTCTTTAATCGAAGCATAAGCCGGATCGGACGGATCGGTGGATTCGCAGGTCAGCGCCTGGAGCGCGGAACCCTTAATAATCGGCAATTCATCACCCGGGAATTCGTACTTGGAAAGCGCTTCACGCACTTCCATTTCGACCAGCTCAAGCAGCTCCGGATCATCAACCTGATCGCACTTATTCATATAAACAACAATATACGGAACGCCAACCTGACGGGCAAGCAGGATGTGCTCGTTGGTCTGCGGCATAACGCCGTCGGCTGCGGATACGACGAGGATTGCGCCGTCCATCTGCGCGGCGCCGGTGATCATGTTCTTAACATAGTCAGCGTGGCCGGGGCAGTCAACATGTGCATAGTGACGCTTATCGGTCTCATATTCTACGTGAGCCGTATTGATTGTGATACCACGGGCTCTTTCTTCCGGAGCCTTATCGATCATATCGTATGCTTCATACTGTGCCTTGCCCTGGAAAGCGAGGTACTTGGTAATAGCAGCGGTAAGGGTGGTTTTACCATGGTCAACGTGACCAATGGTGCCGATGTTAACATGCGGCTTCGTTCTTTCGAATTTTGCCTTTGCCATTTGTAAATCCTCCTTATAATCCTTTCAATTCTCAGATTACAAACATATTGAGCATCAATGGTATTATATATAAACTCTACTGGTTTTGCAAGGGGCAAAACCGGGTTTTTCCGCACATATGTGCAGATTTTCATACCCAGCGGCTTTTATTCATAATGACCTTTTCCAGTATACTCTTGGGCACTTCTGCATAATGATCCGATTCCATCGTATACTGACCGCGGCCCTGAGACCGAGAACGCAGGTCAGTTGCATAACCAAACATCTCAGACAGCGGAACAAAAGCCGTTACCTGTTGCGCGCCGGACCGGATCTCAATACCCTGTACCTGCACGCGACGTGAATTCAAATCGCCGATGACATCACCCAGATATTCATCCGGAATAATGACATTGACTTTCATTATTGGCTCGGTTATAACCGGATCCGCTTTTTTCATCGCTTCTTTAAACGCCATAGAACCGCAGATCTTAAACGCCATATCAGAGGAGTCGACCTCATGATACGAACCGTCGAACAGCGTTACTTTGACGTCTACTACGTTATAACCCGCCAATACACCTGACTGCATCGCGCCCTGGATACCGGCATCTACAGACGGTATATACTCCTTCGGCACAACACCGCCGACAATTTTATCAATAAATTCATAGCCCTTACCCGGCTCATTCGGTTCAATCCGAATTTTTACATGGGCAAACTGGCCATGACCGCCCGTCTGGCGGGAATAGCGCTCTTCATGTTCCGCAGCGCGGCGGATCGTTTCTTTATACGCGACCTGCGGCTTACCCACATTCGCTTCGACTTTAAATTCCCGTAAAAGCCGGTCTACAATGATTTCGAGGTGCAGTTCGCCCATACCTGCAATGATCGTTTGCCCGGTCTCCTGATCCGTATAAGCGCGGAAAGTCGGATCTTCCTCCGCCAATTTCGCAAGCGCCAGGCCCATCTTCTCCTCACCGGCTTTGGTCTTGGCTTCTATTGCCACGCGGATAACCGGTTCCGGGAAAACCATGGACTCAAGAATGATCGGATGCGCTTCATCGCACAGCGTGTCGCCTGTTACCGTACGTTTAAATCCGACGCCGGCAACAATTTCACCTGCATACACCGTTTCAATATCCTTCCGGTCATTGGCATGCATCTGCAGAATCCGGCTCAACCGTTCACGACACCCTTTTGTTGAATTATACACCACATTCCCGGCATGAAACATACCGGAATATACGCGGAAAAATACAAGCTTCCCCACATACGGGTCCGTCATCACCTTAAATGCAAGCGCTGAGAACGGCGCTTCATCTGAAGACGGCCGGCTGTCTTCTTCCTCCGTTTCCGGGTTTGTACCCGTAATCGCCGGTGTATCAACCGGCGACGGAAGATAATCCACAATTGCATCCAGCAGCTTCTGCACGCCTTTGTTTCGATACGATGTCCCACAGACAACCGGAATGATCTCATTTGTTAATGTCGCCTTCCGTATCGCTGCCTTGATAACATCGATCTCTATTTCTTCGCCTTCCAGATACTTCTCCATGATCGAATCGTCAAAATCACTCAGCGCTTCGATCAGTTCGCCGTGAGCAGTTTCCGCTTCCTCAAGCATATCAGCCGGTATTTCTTCTATGCTGATATCCTTGCCTTCATCATCGTTATAAATATAGGCTTTCATTTCCAGAAGATCAACCAAACCACGGAAAGAGTCTTCTGCGCCTATCGGCAACTGAATCGGTACTGCGACACAGCCCAATCTTTCGCGCATCATATTCACGACGTTCTCAAAATTCGCACCGAGAATGTCCATTTTATTGACATAAGCGATGCGCGGAACCTTATAATGGTCCGCCTGACGCCAGACCGTCTCCGACTGCGGCTCAACGCCGCCTTTTGCACAGAAAACGGTTACGCCCCCATCCAGAACGCGCAATGAACGTTCAACCTCTGCAGTAAAATCTACATGGCCGGGCGTGTCAATGATATTGATACGATGCTTCTTCCAATAACAGGTCGTAGCCGCGGATGTGATCGTGATCCCGCGCTCCTGTTCCTGTTCCATCCAGTCCATCGTCGCGTTGCCGTCGTGCGTTTCACCTAGGCGGTAGTTTATGCCTGTATAAAACAATATACGTTCCGTCGTCGTCGTCTTCCCGGCGTCAATATGCGCCATGATTCCTATATTTCTTGTTGCTTCAATTGGATACTGCCGCGGCATGTTTCTCTCCTCAATATCTAGCTTAAATCGGTTTACTTGTCCGGTTGTCTGCCGGACAGCAGATTACCAGCGGAAATGTGCGAAAGCTTTGTTTGCTTCTGCCATTCTGTGGGTATCTTCACGCTTCTTGACTGCGTTACCGACGCTGTTGGCAGCATCCAGGATTTCGCCGGCAAGGCGTTCTTTCATTGTCCTCTCGCTTCTTGCGCGGGAGTACTGCGTCAGCCAGCGCAGGCCGAGCGTTGTACGCCGCTCTGCGCGGACTTCCATCGGTACCTGATACGTGGAGCCACCAACGCGGCGCGCCTTGATTTCCAGGACAGGCATAATATTATCCATGGCAGCGGTAAAAACCTCTAAAGGCTCCTTACCGGTCTTTTCCTTGACAATGTCAAATGCTCCATAGACTATTTTTTGTGCGGTGCTCTTCTTTCCGTCGTACATGATATTATTAACAAGCTTGGTTACCAGCTTGGAGTTGTACAGCGGATCCGGAAGAACATCTCTCTTCGGAACAGATCCTCTTCTGGGCACTTTGCTTCCCTCCTTCACAGTATGATTTCATCGGTACTCGAAAGCATGCCCGCTCTCGTTTGCGCCCTGCTGAAGCGTTTGACGTTCCCAAGGAACAACGCTTTTGCAAAGACGTGAAAAGTGCTGATTTTATTTTACTTCTTCTTTGCGCCTGCTGCTTTCGGCTTCTTCGCACCGTAAAGCGAACGGGACTGTTTGCGGTCTGCAACGCCCTGCGTATCGAGCGTACCGCGGATGATGTGGTAACGTACACCAGGCAGATCCTTAACACGGCCGCCGCGGATCATCACGACGCTGTGCTCCTGCAGGTTATGGCCTTCGCCCGGAATATAAGCGGTTACTTCGATTCCATTGGTAAGGCGCACACGGGCAATCTTACGCAATGCGGAGTTCGGCTTTTTCGGGGTGTCCGTTCTTACCGTGGTGCACACGCCACGCTTCTGCGGAGAACTCAGGTCGCTCAGTTCCTTCTTCTGCGTATTCAGCGACTTTTGCAGTGCCGGAGAAGCAGACTTATAGGTTACCTGTTCCCTTCCTTTTCTGACAAGCTGATTAATTGTCGGCATTGTTTCACCTCCTCAAATAAAATTTTATCGAAAAAAGCGCCTGCGCGCTTTATCCGCCCTTTAAATTCTGAACCAATTTGCAGCTACAGTCCTTTTGCGTATTTCCCAACGCACACGCATCCATATCCGCAAATCCCGGCAAACGGTGCCTGCATCAAGACACCGTTTGCCATATTATCATAAATTTATCAATTAGTCAACAGCAATTTCCACAGGTTTTTCTCCGGAAACCTGCACATTATAGCCTTCTGTGTACACAGGCATGCCGCTGCCCGCCGGAATCAGCTTGCCGATGATGACATTTTCCTTCAGACCGATCAACGGGTCCACCTTGCTCTTGATTGCCGCTTCCGTCAGCACGCGGGTTGTCTCCTGGAAGGATGCTGCTGACAGGAAGCTGTCGGTTGCCAACGAGGAGCGGGTAATACCCAAAATCATCGGAGAGCACTTGGCAAGCCGCAAATCTACTTCCCCGGCATCAATACGCGCCTGAATCGCCGCATTGGCGTCTTTGAACTCAAACACGTCGACTGTCGAACCAAGCAGCAACTCCGTATCCCCTGCATCTTCGACCTTTACCTTGCGCATCATCTGACGCACAATAACCTCGATATGCTTATCATTGATATCCACGCCCTGCTGCCGGTAAACTTTTTGCACTTCCTGTATAATATACGCGTATACCGCGTCAACGCCGCGGACGCGCAGCACATCATGCGGATTCAGCGTGCCTTCCGTCAGTTCCTCACCTGCCTGAACCGTGTCCCCCGCACTCACACGCAGAGTGGAGCCAAACGGAATTTGATACGAACGCGCTTCCCCAGATTCCGGATCGGTAATGGTGACATTCCGCATGGTGCCGCGGCGAATTTCTTCAATGGATACGACGCCGCCGATTTCCGTAAGCGTTGCAACCCGTTTCGGTTTGCGCGATTCAAACAGTTCTTCAACACGCGGAAGACCCTGCGTAATATCGCCTCCCGCAATACCGCCGGTATGGAATGTACGCATGGTCAGCTGCGTACCCGGCTCGCCGATGGACTGCGCTGCAATGATGCCGACGGCTTCGCCGATGGATACCGTTTCGCTCGTCGCCAGGTTGATTCCGTAGCACTTGGCACATACGCCATGCCGGCAATTACACCCTACGATCGATCGGATGCGTACGCGGGTAATTCCCGCATCAATGATACGCTTCGCGTCGGAAGCGGTCATCATATGCTGGTTATCCATCAGCAGGTTCCCCTGCGCATCATACAGGTCCTCGATCAGATAGCGGCCAAGCAGACGCTCGCTCATCGGTTCAATCAGCTGATTGCCCTGCATAATATCGTATACTTCAATTCCTTCTGTGGTTCCGCAGTCCTCTTCGTGAATGATTACTTCCTGCGATACATCCACCAGGCGGCGGGTCAGATAACCGGAGTCGGCGGTACGCAACGCTGTATCTGCAGAACCTTTTCGTGCACCTCTGGAAGAAATAAAGAACTCCAGAACCGTCAATCCTTCACGGAAGTTTGCCTTGACAGGAATTTCGATGGTTTTTCCCGATGTGTCCGCAAGCAGGCCGCGCATACCCGCCAGCTGACGGATCTGGCTGATGGAGCCTCGCGCACCGGAATCCGACATCATATAAATCGGATTCAAATGATCCATGCTCTTATTCAACACGTCGGTAACACGATTGGTTGTATCTTCCCACTCCGCTATGACCAGCCGGCGACGTTCCTCATCGGTGATAAAGCCGCGGCGGTAACGGCGGTCGATCATAGCAACGCGTTTTTCTGTTTCCGTGATATATTCCTTCTTTTCCTTTGGAACGATCATGTCAGAAACAGCGATGGAAAGCGCACCCTTAGTAGAATATTTATATCCGGTAGATTTTATTTTATCCAATAAAACCGTTGTTACACTAAATCCGTGAACCCGGATGCAGGTATCCAGAATATTCCCCAGCTGCTTTTTCCCGACAGTGAACATGACTTCATAATCCAGTTCATGGTCCGGGTCTGTGCGGTCTACGAATCCCAGATCCTGCGGAACATTCGCATTGAAGATAATCCGTCCGACGGTTGCGTCTACAATACCGGTTTTTTTCCGGCCGTTTACTTCGCGTGTCACCCGGACGCGGATCGGAGCGTGGATGCCTACAAACTTTTCGCTGTATGCCAGCAGAGCTTCGTCTTCACTTGCAAAAACTTTCCCGGCCCCCGGCTCATTTTCATTCGCATAAGTCAAATAATAGGAACCGAGCACCATATCCTGCGTCGGCGTTGCGATCGGCTTGCCGTCGGCAGGCTTAAGCAGGTTATTGGTGGAAAGCATCAGCACGCGGGCTTCTGCCTGCGCTTCTGCGGACAGCGGGACATGGACCGCCATCTGGTCGCCGTCGAAATCGGCGTTGAACGCAGTACACATCAGCGGATGCAGTTTGATGGCGCGGCCTTCGACCAGCACCGGTTCAAATGCCTGGATCCCGAGGCGGTGCAGTGTCGGAGCGCGGTTTAACAATACCGGATGCTCGGAAATAATATCCTCCAGCGCATCCCATACTTCTGTCCGGGCGCGTTCAACCATCTTCTTGGCCGATCGGATGTTATTGGCAATACCGTCGTCAACCAGTTTTTTCATTACAAAGGGTTTGAACAGTTCCAGCGCCATTTCCTTCGGCAGGCCGCACTGGTACATCTTCAGTTCCGGCCCAACGACAATAACGCTTCGGCCAGAATAGTCGACACGTTTACCCAGCAGGTTCTGACGGAACCGGCCCTGTTTGCCCCGCAGCATATCGGACAGGGATTTCAAAGCACGGTTATTCGGCCCCGTAACCGGACGGCCGCGGCGGCCGTTGTCAAACAGCGCATCTACAGCTTCCTGCAACATGCGTTTTTCATTGCGGACAATTATATCCGGCGCGCCCAGTTCCAGCAAACGTTTTAAACGGTTATTCCGGTTAATCACGCGGCGGTACAGATCGTTCAAATCGGAAGTCGCAAAACGGCCGCCGTCAAGCTGGACCATCGGGCGGATTTCCGGCGGGATGACCGGCACCGCATCCAGGATCATCCATTCCGGACGGTTTCCGGACTGCCGGAATGCTTCGACGACTTCCAGCTGCTTAATGATGCGGACTTTTTTCTGACCGCTGGCTTCCCGCAATTCCGCGCGCAGCTCCTCGCTGGTTTTTTCCAGATCAATTTCCGCCAACAGTTCGCGGATCGCCTCAGCCCCCATGCCGGCTTTGAAATCATCCTCATAGCGCTCACGCATATCCGCATATTCACGCTCCGAGAGGATCTGCTTTTTCATCAGCGGCGTCTGACCGGGGTCGATTACAATATAGGAAGCAAAATACAGCACCTTTTCCAACAGGCGCGGACTCATATTCAGCACCAGACCCATACGGGACGGGATCCCGCGGAAATACCAGATATGGGAAACTGGCGCCGCCAGCTCTATATGGCCCATCCGTTCGCGGCGCACCTTTTTCTGGGTGACTTCAACACCGCAACGGTCGCAAATCTTGCCTTTATAGCGGACTTTTTTATATTTCCCGCAATGGCATTCCCAGTCTTTCGTCGGCCCGAAGATGCGTTCGCAGAACAGGCCGTCGCGTTCGGGCTTTAAGGTACGGTAGTTAATGGTTTCCGGCTTCTTTACCTCACCATAAGACCATTGGCGGATCTTCTCCGGGGAGGCCAAGCCTATCTTGATCGAATCAAAGCTCTGATATGCCATTTACCCTGCGCTCCTTTATTCTTCATCGATGTCGAGCCCTTCAAACAGGTCGACGCCCAATGTATCATCATCCAAGATATCTTCCGAGATATCATCTTCAGCGCTGTCAAGCGGCTCGCCGTCAGCGGAACTCATCTGATAGCCCTCGGCTTCAAAGTCGCGGTCTTCCACATACTCATTGTCGTTGAACACACCGTAGTCGTCATCATCTTCGTGCAGTTCAATTTCATTCTTATCGCGGTCGAGCACTTTGACATCCAGACTCAACGCCTGTAATTCCTTAACCAGGACCTTGAAAGACTCCGGTACCCCGGAAGCCGGGACGTTATGCCCTTTGACGATCGCCTCGTAGGTTTTTACACGGCCGACAATATCATCCGACTTGACCGTCAGCATTTCCTGCAGCATATACGCCGCACCGTAAGCTTCCAGCGCCCACACTTCCATTTCGCCAAAACGCTGGCCGCCGAACTGCGCCTTACCGCCGAGCGGCTGCTGCGTGACCAGGCTGTACGGACCGGTGGAACGCGCGTGGATCTTATCATCGACAAGGTGGTGCAGTTTTAAGAAGTACATATATCCAACCGTTACGGGGTTGTCAAAATATTCGCCCGTGCGCCCATCGCGCAGCAATACCTTCCCTGACCGGTCAAGTCCGGCCATATCCAGCGTCTCCAGGATATCCTCATAACTGGCCCCGTCAAACACCGGTGTCGCAACTTTCCAACCCAGACGCTTTGCAGCGTGGCCGAGGTGGACTTCCAGGACCTGGCCGATATTCATTCGGGACGGAACGCCCAACGGATTGAGTACGATGTCAATCGGTGTGCCGTCGGGCAGATACGGCATATCCTCCTGCGGCAGAATGCGGGAAATAACACCCTTATTGCCGTGACGGCCGGACATCTTGTCGCCGACGGAAATCTTACGCCGCTGCGCAATATAGCAGCGCACAACCATATTTACACCTGGAGACAGCTCGTCGCCGTTTTCACGGGAAAAAACTTTAACGTCTACAATAATCCCACTTTCGCCGTGCGGAACCTTTAAAGAAGTATCACGGACTTCGCGGGCCTTCTCGCCGAAAATTGCACGCAGCAGGCGTTCTTCGGCGGTTAGTTCGGTTTCACCCTTTGGAGTGACCTTACCAACCAGAATATCGCCGCTTCGAACTTCGGCACCCACCCGGATAATGCCGCGTTCGTCCAGGTCCTTCAGCGCATCCTCGCCGACGTTGGGGATATCACGGGTGATTTCCTCCGGCCCGAGCTTTGTGTCACGCGACTCCAGCTCATATTCTTCGATATGGATCGATGTATACACATCTTCCCGGACAAGCCGTTCGTTGAGCAATACGGCGTCTTCGTAGTTGTACCCTTCCCAGGTCATGAACGCAATGAGCATATTCTTGCCCAGCGCGATCTCGCCTTCGTCAGTTGAAGGGCCGTCGGCGATGACATCGCCGGCTTTGACACGCATCCCGACCGATACGATCGGCCGCTGGTTGACGCAGGTGCCCTGGTTGGAGCGCAGGAACTTGATCAGCTCATAACGCACTTCGCCGCGGTCCTCATAACGGATTACAATTTCGTTTGCGCTGACGCGGCTGACAATTCCATCCCCTTCAGCCAGCACCACCGCGCCCGAATCGACCGCAGCCTTATATTCCATACCCGTCGCCACAATCGGCGCTTCGGTCGTCAAAAGCGGAACCGCCTGTTTCTGCATGTTTGAGCCCATTAGCGCACGGGTCGCTTCGTCGTGCTCCAGGAAGGGGATCATCGCCGTCGCCACCGAAACCATCATGCGCGCAGAACAGTCTACGTAATCGACCCGTTCACGATCTACTTCGACGATTTCGTTGCGATAGCGGCAGGTCACGCGCGCGTTGGCCAGGCGGCCCTGCTCATCCAGCGGCTCACGCGCCTGCGCAACGATATATTCATCTTCAATATCGGCAGTCATATACTGCACTTCGTCTGTTAAAATACCGGTTTCTTTGTCAATACGCCGGTATGGCGCTTCAATGAAGCCGTATTCATTAATTTTTGCATAGGATGCCAGATAGGAGATCAAACCGATGTTCGGGCCTTCCGGCGTCTCAATCGGGCACATCCGACCGTAATGGGAATAGTGGACGTCGCGCACTTCGAAGTTTGCACGTTCCCGGCTCAAACCGCCCGGGCCCAATGCGGACATACGGCGCTTATGCGTCAGCTCCGCCAGCGGGTTGTTCTGATCCATAAACTGGGAAAGCGGCGAAGAACCGAAAAATTCCTTGATCGCCGTGGTCACCGGACGGATATTAATCAGCGACTGCGGCGTAACAATATCCAGATCCTGAATCGTCATACGCTCGCGGATGACGCGCTCCATGCGGGAAAAGCCGATGCGGAACTGGTTCTGCAGCAGCTCGCCGACCGAACGCAGGCGGCGGTTGCCCAGGTGGTCGATGTCGTCCGTATCGCCGATGCCGGACGCCAGGCCGTTTAAGTAGTTGATCGAAGCCAGAATATCTTCTACCGTGATGTGCTTCGGAACCAGCTCGTCTACATGGTCGGCGATCGCCTGTTTCAGTTCCTCGCCCTCAAATTCCGCCATCAGGCTTTGCAGCACATTGAAACATACGCGGTCCCGAACGCCGCACTCACGCGGATCGAAATCTACGAAATCG
>CALWJF010000009.1 GCA_944380935.1 uncultured Clostridia bacterium | reverse complement strand
AGCTCGCCGAAAATAAGATATACGATAAAAATACCAAGAAGCGCAAACCCGCCGACGCACAGGCCCATGACGGAACCGCCGCGGAAGGCGACTTTGAGCGTTTCGCCAAGATTCCCGGTTACACGGGCCTTATTGGAAACGCGGACGTTGGCGTAGGTGGCAATTTTCATACCGACCCAACCGGCGGAGGCCGACATCACGCTCCCGACGATAAATGCGACCGCGGTCTGCCAGGAAATCAAAATCACCAGCAAAACGGCGATTACCGCGACGATAATGGCGACCATTTTATATTCGTAGCGGATAAAGGTGTCCGCGCCGACACGGATCGCCGACGCAATTTCTTTCATTCGGTCTGTACCTTCCTCCATGCGTTTGACTACGAAGAAGTTGAACATCGCGTAGCCAAGGGCGCAAAGTGCGGCAATAATAACCAGACCCAGCAACAGAGACATAATGCTTTCCTCCTCATTTTTTATGCAATATTATAAATATATATTTGCATTCTAAAAAATCCCCAAAAAACCACAAAATAAATTATAATAAAAAATTTTAATTTTGCAAGAGGGGATTTTTACAAAAAAACAAGAAATTTGCAATTGTGACGTTGCTTTTTACAAAATCTTCATTTTTTTCACATCATGTGATTTGGATAAAATTATATTTCAAAATAAAATGTTGAAAAAATCACTAAAAACACCTATAATTTCCTTGTTATGTCGATAAATATATAAAAAACATGGGAAATATATAAAGTGTTGAGTTTTTAAATTTGAAAGATTGATTCTCATGAAATTCACATAAATCAAAAAAATTTTTATAATTAATGTAATTTAGCTTCGCTTAAGGCTCATATTTATTTTCAAAATCAATTTATCTTATCTGTAATTTATCATGATTTACTTACTTTTATCCGTTATCTTTATTTGTCAAATGAAGTGATTCAATTTTTATGCAAATATTGTGTATATTACAATGCAACCGGAATATTCGCATTAGCAAAGGTTTACATAGTAGAGCCTGCAAAAATATATATGATTTTCGGCTGGGGACATGGAAATCTACATGTATGGAAAATTTGTGCAAAATTAAAATTATTTGATTGGTATAAAAAAAGATCTGAATGAAAAGGACATTCAGATCCCGTAAACTTTTTTAAAATTAATTTCCTGCACAGGATAATCTGCATGCGGACAATTATTAATTATGCGCAGCAGTTCTTCTTGTACCTCAGCTATATTCTCATATGGTTTTTCCATAATAAATTTGGATATTTCTGATGAACCAGTCCGGAAAAAATAATCTTTGAGATCTTCTGGTGGAAAACGACGTAAAAAAGATGGGTTGTTTTTATTTCTTCCGTATCAATAGGATGAACCATGTTTCCTCTCTAACGTATGATTGGCTTTATCTTTGCTGTTGATCTGTCTGCCGTAACCCCTTGCGCAGCATTTGCACGGTGATGAATACGATCACTATATAAACTGCGGCACTCGTGGCAGCGGATAACGGGAGCATACTGTTTGCGCTGCCTTCTGTACGCTTGACCATAATTAAAGTATTCTGCAGCGTCAGGACAGCCACCAGCGCGTCAATAAAATTGACCGTCCGAAGCTCCGTAACGAGAACATTTCCACCTGACCGGTGCCGCTGCCGGCTGATGTGAATGGAAGCCATCGTGATTTTCCAAGTGGTAAAGGCCGCCATGGCGATGGCAGGGATCAGTCCAAGGGATACGGGTTTGTCCAGCACCACCATCATGGTTATGGGCAGAATGAGTGACAGGTCTAGCAGCAACAGCAGCACGCAGCCAATGAGAAATGTCCGGCGTCGACAACGGTTTTGTTCCGCCTTACATCGTATCCGATTCCTCTGCTCTGTCAGAAGAACCATGCCCCGAATGAGCATAAGCAGGAGATAAAATATGCCAATGCTTCCATGCCAGACCGATCCGTAGCAAAGGCCCAGATATTCATTGTACAGGGCAAAGAGCGCTGTGCAGACAAAAGAAAGAGCGGCGCTCATCAGGGTTTGGTAGATGGAATCCTTCCTCCACGCCTGAAGGAAACGTTCGGCCCGGCTATCACTTCTCATAGGGATGCACACAAGCTTCGATGATATCGGCGATCATCTCCACTTCATCTGAACAGTCCTTCCGAAGCCATTCTTTGACGATGGCAATGATGCCCTCCACATAGTAGGCGATGTAGTATGGATGGTAGGACTCCGGAATTTCAAACCGCTCCAAAATAGGACGGAGAATGTATTGTTTGAGCTCCCCATACCGTGTGCCGGCCCGCATCCCGCCCGGATTTCGGAATGCTGCCCGATAAACCCTTTTGTTGTCCCGGATAAAACGGAGATAGGGTAAAAGATATTCCCGCGTGACCAGGACGAGTTCTTCCTTCTCCCGATTACCCATGTTACCCAGGATTTCCGCTTTCTGCTTTGGAAAGTAAGAGAGAAAACGCCGGTTGATCCGTTCTGCCGTCTCATTTACTAAATCGGCAATAGTTTCATAGTGCAGATAAAAGGTCGAACGGTTTACTCCGGCTCGCTGACAGATTTCCTTCACCGTAATATATTCCAGATCTTTTTCCTCCAGCAGTGTGATGAGTGATTCATCCATACGCAGGGCGGTATTGAAATATTTACTCTCGGATTTGTTCATCTGCCGCCCTCCTTCCTGTTTATTCAGCTGATTCGCTGATTTCCCGGGCCAACCGGATGATCTCAAAGGCATATTTTTCCTTCCCAGAGCGCAGGAGCTTTTTGTAGATGGGGTAGTTCAGGCCCACGCCGACGATACCCAGGATTCCCAAAAGAATTCCGCTTCCCATTGTCAGGATACTGCCATTCCCGATTACCTGTAAAGAAAAGCACATTCCAAGGCCCAAAACCAAAGTCATCAAGATGCCAAAGCTGTAAGCAAAAATATTGGCCGGTTTTTTTGCCCTACGGTCCAGTTTCTTTAGAGCGACCACCTTGGAAGTGTCCTTGGGAGCGTACTCATTGGCAATGGCTTCTGCAAAAATTTTATCTGTGTTCATGGTATTGTCTCCTCTCATAACCGATGCTTTGCAGCTGCTGATATAACTATAGAGGATGCTCGGCCAAAAGGAAACGACACGTTTGGGGATTCGTGATGATTTCAGGCGATAAATCGTTTCAGGTAAGGCAGATTTTATAGATGTATAGAGGCAAAGCGGGAGCCGGTCTGGGAGCGGCTATCAAAAATCAAAATTGCTCGTTTTGGGGAAGATAAGTTTGGATGGTATAGCGGCGACGCCCGGATGTGGCCTTTCCGTATTGGATCGCCTGCTGGGGACATGCATGGATACAGCGCAGACACTGAAAGCAATGTGCTGCCCATACCGGTTTTCCATCCCGGAGCGAAATGGCAGATGCCGGGCAGTGTTCGGCACACAGACCGCAACCATTGCAGCTGTCTGTGGCAAAAAAAGGTTTTGTACTACGAGCAAATTTGTTAAACCCGAAGTTGACGAGCCGGGACTTTATTCCGGCCAGTGCTCCTTCGTGAACCCGATAGATTCGTTCTTTCCGCCGGATCTGCCGGGCCATCTGCCGTAGTTCTTCCCGGGCGGCAGTAAGCTTTTGTATAATCTCGCCTACATCGTCCGTATCCGATCCGATGATGTAGTTGTTGGGCATCAGCAGGCTGTAGCTGCTACACAGAGGGTACAGCTTGGAAAACTGCTTCATAGCGAAGCCTGTGTCCCCGCCGCAGGTGCATACGCCGAAGGCAAATACCCCGGACCGGGGCAGGTTTTTTGCAAAATCCGCCATGATTTCGGGTGCACCCCAGGCATAGACCGGAAAAACGAATCCGATTTGCCAAGCGTTTTGCACATCCGGCAGTTCCTTCAGGCGGGTAATATCATAGGCGGCATCGCCGGTAAGACGGGCCAGCTGCCGGGCCGCCCATGCTGAGTTACCGGTTCCGGAAAAATAAAAAATCATTGTATCTGCCCTTCTTCCTTCCCCTGCTGCCGACCGTTTCGGCCGGGATTGGCTATGTGCTGCGCGATTGGTTATCCTGCAAAATCCGTCAGACGCTGCTGCAGGCTGTTGACGAAGCGGCACAGGTGAAACCCATCGCACACCGCGTGGTGTACCTGTATGGCCAGAGGCAGCAGAATCTTACCGTCCTTTTCATGGTACCGGCCCATCGTAAAAATAGGCAGCAGGAAATCATAACCTTTTTGCAGATTTAAATGAAAGCCTTCGAAACCGGCCCAGGGGAGCATGGATACCGGAAAGGTATTTTCCGGGGGGTTCGGTTTACCCGACAGGCCCAAATTCCTGCCGTATTCGGCAACGTCCTGTTGATAGGAGTTACAAAAGGCTCTATAATCAGGGTTGTATATAGTCCACAGATTGGAAAAGGTTTCTTTTTCCGCATGGAAGACGGTATAACACGGGTGCATCTGATCGTAAATCCCCAGCTGGCCTGCCGCATTCACAGCTGTACGGAATTCCTCCCGGCGATTGACCTCCCCGGTGATATGATAGAGCATGGTAGGGTATAGTTTCTGTCCGTTCCGGCGGATGCGAGTGATATCCAGCTGGAAGGTTGCGCTGTATGTGCAGGGAACCTGGGAAAAATAATGGTCAAAATATTCCTTCCGGGCCCAGTGTTCCCGGTCAACAGGAGAGAATGTCATCTGCCTTGCGCCTCCTTAGCCGCGTTATGTGCTTTTTCCGTCAAATCATTCTTATACAACACAAAATCTATTCTTATCATACCGTTTTATGCAGGAAGCTGTCAATGCCCTACGGAAAAAAGTTGCGGATACGAAACCGGGCATGCTGGAACGATCCGTACAGGAAAGAGAGCACAAAGTTGATAAAATTCCGTATGGATTTCGGTGATGCATTCGTGGCGGCCATAACACAGTGCGCCGGCCCTTTGGGGATGCCAGGTTATAAAATCGGGGGAATCCCCGTGCGGCGTTCAAAATAAAAGCCAAACCGTATTGTAAAATTATGCGGGCAGATGAATGATAACGGTCAGGGTCCGGGGATCCGGGCTTTCCGCCCGGATTTTCCCTTTGTGGGCCAGTACAATACTCTTGGCGATGGACAGTCCCAGACCATAGCCTCCGGTTTCGGTGCTGCGGGACTGGTCTGTGCGATAAAAGCGGTCGAAAAGATGCGCAAGCTTGCCGCTTTCTACGGGCTGGGATGCGGTGTTGGATACGGCCAGAAGGACAGTGCGTCCCTGCTTTTCCAGCTTGAGTTCCAGCTGTCCGCCGGCAGGCGAATATTTCAGCGCGTTATCCAACAAAATGGATAAAAGCTGCCGGATGGCTTTTTCATCCCCGGTGAAGGAAAGCATGGGTTGGATTTGAAGGGAAAACGCTTTTCCCTGGCTTCTGGCAAGCGCCTGGAAAGACTGCGCCATCTCCTCGGTCACGTCCGAAAGCGGGAAATCTATCCGTTGCAGTTTGGGCTGCTCCTCTTCCATGCGGGAAAGATAGATGAGGTCATGCGTAAGAGCGGTAAGCCGCTGGGTCTGGCGGCGGATGTCCGTGAGCCACTGATTTTCCCCGCATTCCATTTCCGCCAGATCAGCGTCGGCGCTGATGATGGTCATGGGGGTCTTCAATTCGTGGCCGGCATCGGTGATGAATTGCTTTTGTTTTTCATAGCTCTCGGCCAGCGGCTTGACAATACGCCTGGACAGGACCAGCAGCAGGACCAGTACGGACAGCAGCCCCAACAGGGACAGCAGGACACTGGCCAACAGTGCCGTACGCAGCGAGGACAGCCCGCGGCTGCAGTCTAAAAAGATAATCAGGCTGCCTGCCTCGTCGTGGCAGAGGAGATACCGGTAATTCCCCCAAAAACCGCAGGTACGGCCGCCGGCGAATACGCCCTGGCATACAGCACCGCTTCTTCTTCGTCGATTGCGGCAATCTGTCCGGTGTCAATTTGAAGGGCCTGGCCATCCTCCCCCAGCCGCACGGAGAAGAAACGGGACTCGTATGGCGTTTCCGGGGATATATCAGGCTGACCGAACGGACTTTTCCGATCCTCCGGCGCAGGGTCCGGCGGCGGCTGTGCGTCAGGCTGTTCCGGCTGCCCGCCGTGGTTCTTGGGGAAATTGCCGCCGTTGGCATTCAGCAGGGCCAGAATGGCATCTGCATCGGAGATCACTTTATAATACCCCATCACATTGACGCCGCCCAGGATCACGATCAGGACGACAGCCAGAGAGATCATGCAGGCTGCAATAAGCTTGCGGCGCAGTTTTCGGATCATGTTTGCTCCTCCAGCGTGCAGCCTGCATTCCGCGTAGCTTTGATCTGGATGTCCGCCTGGAGGGCGGCCGGCTTTTTCCGCAGATAAGAGATATAAACCCAAACGACATTCAATTCCACCTCGCTGTCATAGCCCCAGATCCGCTCCAGAAACCGCTCGGTGGGGATAAGCTGCCGGGGGTTGCGAAGCAGCAGTTCCATCATCTGGTATTCCTTATTAGCCAGACGGAAGCTGCCGTGCGGCGAGGAAAGTTCGAAGGTTGTCTGATCCAGGGTAATATTCCCCAGCGTGAGACGGCTGGTCATGTGGCCGCCGGTCTGGCTGCGCGTCATGGCGCGAATGCGGGCCATGAGTTCGGCAGTGGAAAAAGGTTTGGTCAGATAATCGTTGGCGCCTGTATCCAAACCGGTCACTTTGTCCTCCACCTCCGATTTTGCAGTGAGTATGAGCACCGGGATGGGGTTGCCCTGCTGCCGTAAACGCTGCAATACCGTAAGGCCGTCCAATTTGGGCATCATGATATCCAAAATCAGGGCGTCGTAGTTTCCGCTGTCCAGAAAGGCCAACGCCTCTTCGCCGTCGTACACTGCGTCTACGGAAAAATTATTCTTTTCCAGAAGTGCGGATACGGCTCTGGACAGCGAACGCTCATCCTCCGCCAGCAAAATTCGAATTTCATCGCCTTCTATCTTGTATGTAGTGATAACAGTATAAGGATGTCCCCTTAACTTTAATTAAAAGCATAGCACACCGTACAAAACCTGTCATCTGTTTTACGGGAACGGGACGGAGAATTTAAAATTTGTTCAGAAAACTTACGGCGCCTTTAAAGTCCAATTATGGTTGGTTTTTTACACTGACTTTACAACATTCCGAAAAGGAGGAACCGCCTGTGAAAAATCAGATGATCTTTCAGCGGTACGAATTCAAATATTTGATGGATTTTCGCCAGCTGCAGGCCGTATTGACTGCCATGGCGCCGCATATGGTACCAGATGAATACCGGCATAGTTCCATTCGAAATCTGTATCTGGACACCCCGGATTTTCGTCTGATCCGCCGCAGTATGGAAAAACCGGTCTATAAAGAGAAATTTCGGGTACGCAGCTACGACCGTGCGGGAACGGATGCAAAAGTCTTTGTAGAATTGAAAAAGAAATATCATTCCGTTGTGTATAAGCGCCGTATTTTCATGCCCCAGGAGCAGGCTTTGCGATGCGTGGCAGGGACACAGTGCTGGCCGGACAGCCAGATCGGCGCAGAACTGGGTTATGCTGCAGATTTTTACAAAACTTTGCAGCCTGCGGTATTCCTTTCCTATGAGCGGGAGTCTTACCGCGGCGTGGAGGATGAAAATTTCCGGGTCACCTTTGACACCCAGATCCGTTACCGGCAGGAAGAACTGACGCTGGATTCCGAGACGTGGGGCATACCCATTCTCCCGGCCGGTCAAGTATTGATGGAGGTAAAGGTGGCCGGAGGGTTTCCCCTTTGGATGGCCCATGTCCTGTCGGAACAGGGTATTTTTAAAACATCTTTTTCCAAATACGGCGCAGCCTATCAGGATATTCTGCTTACGGGTCGAAGAGGAGGGCAAAAATATGCTTGACACATTCTTTCGCGGACTGTTTGACACAGCGCTGACGGATACCATTGCCTTAGGGGACTTTCTTCTGTGCGTGGGGGTATCCCTGCTTTTGGGGCTGCTGCTGTGCGGTATGGCGGTATGGCGTTCGCGGTTGAGCCGCAGCCTTATGGTTACCCTGGCGATTCTGCCGGCGGTGGTATGTGTGGTGATTTTGATGGTCAACGGCAATGTAGGAACAGGCGTTGCGGTAGCCGGCGCTTTCAATCTGGTGCGTTTCCGCTCTGCCCCCGGTTCTGCACGAGAAATCGGCGCCCTATTCGTGGCCATGGGAACAGGATTAATCACCGGTATGGGCTATTTGGGCTATGGCGCTTTGTTTACCCTGATCCTTGGGGCGGCTATGATGCTCTATACTGCCGTCAGCCTCCGGTCCGGGACGAACGGCGTTACCGAATGTACCCTGCACATCACCATTCCGGAAGATCTGGATTATGCCGGTGTATTTGACCCTGTTCTGGCCGAGTATACGCGCCGGTATACTCTGACGCAGGTCAAGACAACCAACATGGGGAGTTTATTCAAGCCGACCTATGACCTGACATTGAAAGATCCTGCCCGGCAAAAAGACTTTATTGATCAACTCCGGCTGCGTAACGGAAATCTGGAAATCTCTCTGGGGCACCAGGATACTGCCGTGGCTGCGTTATAAACGGCCGTAAAGACGATCGTAACATGGACTTTCCGTATACAGACCGTTTAATTCGGGTATAAAGACCCGTGTATGGTATTTTATCCATGCTTTTTTGACGGCAGATCCATTGCCTGAGAATACGGATTCACAATATATGGCAAAGGGATGATAAGAATGTAAAGATCCGGCTGTAATTCATGCGAAGCCGGATCTGGGGAAACCGGGAACGCTTTGCACGAAAAAAAACCGCCGCTTTTATTAGCGGCGGTTTTTTTCCAAACGCGTGTGGAAATGCGGAAACTCGGCGCGTCAGACTTCCTTCGCCCGGGACAGTTGACCGGAAGGGAAAAAGCGTCAATGCAGCTTTCCCCTGGAAACCGCCGGAATCCGGACAGGCTTCCTGTACAAAAAGATGCTTCTGTTTTAAAAACTGTATACAGAGCAGGTCGCCCGGACGGAAGGCAGCCGGTATCCCCCGCGAATGCAGGCAGACCGGAGGACTTCCCCTCTGCCGCAGGGATGCGCTGCTTCGGCTTCGGACAAATGAAAGCGGAGAGGAGGAGCGCGCGGAACAGGCGCTTCGGTCCGTGGTTTCCAACAGCTGACAAGGCCCCGGCATTATCAGGAGAAAAAGAACCATAGGAGGAACATCCGCCGTTGTTTCGGCGGCTCCCGTACCTGCGGTTCGTGCTGCGCCAGCTGGCGGGGAAACTGTCCCTGTCCGCCGTGATGACCGTTTCTGCGCAGACGCTGGAGGAGAAGGTGCTGATTTTCCTGCGGAAAGTCCAGGCGGACCATACGATTTCTTCGGTGAATCAGGCCCTGCAGGCCTTCCATTGCAGCCGCCGTCAGCTCCAGCGGGTTTTAAAAAAGCTCTGCGATGAGGGCCTGGTCGTCAGGACAGGCCGGGGATGCTACCGGCTGAAGGAATGATTGCTTCCGTGAACCGCAAAACTCTCCCGGAATAGCGGTTTTTAACACGGGACAGGCAAAGAATACCGCTTGCTGAAATGCTTGGATGTTCAGCGGGCGGTACAGTTTCTTTCAAAATCTTGGTGGGGGTATTTGCCGTAGGCGCTTGTCCAGTACTCCGCCGCTTTCAGAAAGGCGGCGCGGCCGCGGGCCCGGATGTACGCCAGCGCCTGCTTGTATTTGGAGTATTTGTAGCCGGGATGACCAATGGAAGCCTGGAGGGTTTCGCAGCGGTCATACGCTGCGCAGTCCCCGCAGGTAATGTGGCCTTTGGTCAGGCAGCATTTCTTCATCCTGCACTTTGCCCGGCGCAAGTCCCGGGAGCCGTCCAGATACCCCGGCTTGCAGCCTTTGCAGGTTTTGTTAAATTCACGGCAGGTCCCGCAGCAGGCGCCGCAGCAGCCGATTGCCTCTGTGCCGTCCATCGGAAGATCTCTCCGTTCAGCGTACCTGCGCATCAAGTTGTTTTTGCTCCCATTCCTTTTTCAGGATGGCGTACTGCATGGTATTTTCATATCTGGGCGTGCCGTCTGGATTTGCGACAAAGGAGATAAATTCCAGAAACAGGCCCTCCCGGCGCATCCCCAACTTTTCACACAGGCGCTGACTGGAAAGGTTGTAATCCTCCGTATAGGCATAGATGCGCCTTGCGCCCTTTTGGGAGAAGAGATAATCAAAGAACGCATATGCCGCCTCGAACGCATATCCTTTGCCCTGGTAAGCCTCGTTCAGCATCCAGCAGGGGCTGAAGGTATCCCGCACGGCGTCCTCCCCTGCGTGGGGCTCGCCCGCCTCCGGATAGGCGTCGATCTCGCCGATCACCTTGCCGCCGTCTTTCAGGGTAATGGCGAAATAGTACTCGGTCTGGCCGAGACGCTTTTTCATCTCTTCTCTGGCTTCATCCAGGCAGTGCAGCTTCATGCCGGCGAAGCAGTTGACGGCAGGCGCCTTCAGGTATTCATAGACATCCGCTGCATCCGTCTCCAGGAAAGGACGCAGAATCAGCCGTTTCGTCTCAATGATCATGTTTGGTACCTCCTGAAAATCAAAGAAAAAGGCAAAAAACGCATTTTTATGATTTTTGCCGTATTATAAAAACCCCGAAAAATCCAAGGGTTTTGCGGGATTTTGAAGCGCATTGTAAAAATAATGCGGTTTTTACAGGGTTTCACTTGCGTTGAAACCCTGCTGAAGGACTTGGCAGAGCCTGTTTCTCGAGAATGCTTTTGGCTTTTATAGAATCCTCCTCTACCGTACGGCGCCGTTTGAATACAGACGAAATGCGCAAGCCCGCAGGAAAGAAGCCTTTGCCAATGCGCATGTGTGGCTGTGCTTCTTATATGCATCCCGCCGGCGTCATAGGATTTTTGCCCATCCTATAAAATCCGGATGTTGTTTGTACCTGCCGCCGGGTTCCATACGAAAACCGTACCGCTGCCGTTCCCTTTCCGGCAATCGTGCAATCTGTATGGAAGGGTCCATTTCAATTTTTATAGCGAAAGTAAAATCGGGGACCGAAACAGTTTCCCAATCCGCAGGAGAACAGGATCTTACCACATTCTAAAAATGGTTAATATCCCCTGTCATCGTCTCAATTTGTTCTTCGCAAGGGCGTTTAAGCGTGAAGCCCGGTTCTGTTGGCATCCAAAAAGATTCGTCTGTATCGATCAGCGTATAACCGAGTTCCTTACAGATCTTTTTTTTCCCAAGTGTGGTTGTTCCGGAACCGGGCGCCCCAAAAATATGAATTGCATTTTTCATACGGCGCCCCTGTGTCAAATTCAGGTTTATCAAACAGATTCTATCACAGGATTCAGAAAAATTCCACCGCAACAACAAGCATGACGGCTTTGCGCGGCGCAGCATTGTACGGGTCCGGCGGATCAGGACAAACCAAAAAACGGAAAGCTTCTATTTCATCGGCGGCTTTGCGGGAATACGGCGGCTATAGGAATGAGGCGGCGGTAAAGTTGAGATCATAACAGCTTAAGCGTTATTGATAGAATATCTTTTTCAGCCGTCGTAATTAAAAACCTTATATCAACAGTAACAATATCTGGGGAAGAATGCAGGATGGATTCAGGAATATATCCAGAATCAGTTGAGGAAACTGCTTTATAGGGACAACGGACCATTCGTGGGATCAGCCCGTTTACGGGCTGCAAGTAACAATCTGATCGCAGACGGCAGATCGTACAGGCGTGTTTGTATACTGCAGGGAATACAAGGACTTTGTCCGCACAGGAACCCCCCGGCTTAGCCAGGACAGCATCTGTAAAAAGCCCAACAGCCGCTGGGAGATCCGATATACCCGGAGCCTCGCCCCCCCAACACCGGCTGCGCTATTCAGAAAAGCGTATCCGCCCGGACGCAGGCCGAGTGCAAGGAGAAATTGGCAAAGGCCATCCGGGACAACCGGGGCATCCCGGTCAACCACAACGAGGAGCATACCGTGGCGGAGTGGCGCCGGCAAAGAAAATCGGCGGCTTCATGGAAATGGGCGCGGCCAAGCTGGAACCGGAGCTGTCTGACCCGCCGAAGGAGAGCCGGCGTAAGGTGATACCGTTCAAGAGAGTGGGATAACTTTTGAGCGGCTTGTGGGGCAGGTCACCCCAACAAGCCGCTCTATTTTTTGCTTTGTATTTTGTGAAAGTGGTTATTCAAATTCCATATACGAAAACCCCGGCCAATGCGGATATTACGATTAGCAGGATGGGCGACAGCTTTTTCTTCCTGAAATATTTATACCCCAGCATGGATGCAATCAATATAACCGTAATGATCAAGGCGTTGCAATTGAACTCCACGGCGAAAATCGAACCGATGCAGTTTGTGAAAACCATGTGAATACCAGTTGCGAGCACAATACCGATAACACAAGGTTTCAATCCTCGAAGAATTGCCTGAACATACTTATTTTTCAACGCTGTTTTCAGGAATACTGTTACCAGCAGAATAATCAGAAAGGAGGGTAAAACAACTGCCAATGTTGCAATGACTGCCCCTAAAAAACCTGCTTGATTGCTGCCGATATACGTAGCGAGATTTACCATAACAGGGCCCGGTGTGCTTTCGCTGACAGCGATCATATAGGTTAGCATTTCATCACTCAGCCAACCATAGGACATCACCATATCGCGAATCAGCGGGATGGCGCCATACGCTCCACCGAAGGCAAAGCACCCCACCTTCAAAAATCCGAGAAACAGCTGCAAATAAATCATCTCTCTTCACCACCCTTCCGGACAGGAGAGCCACGCAGAATAAAGATGGTCAGGCTCACAATTGCTGCCATCAGCATCAGGCTGATAGACGAGAAATTCCAGGCAAAGAGGTTGACGCAGAGCATGATCATGCAGGAACACACCAGAATGGTTCCTGGAAGTTTTTTCTTCTGCATTTTTTTGATCATGGCGGCTGCCGCATCCAGAATCAGAATTCCAACGGCAATTTTGATTCCCTTAAACGCATTGGCAATCATCGTCATTTCCAGGAAGTGATCCAGAAACATGGAAATCAAATAGATCACGATGAAAGACGGAGTGATAATGCCAAAAGTTGCCGTGAGAGCGCCGGGAAAACCGGCTTTTTTATAACCGGTAAAGGTCGCGCAGTTGATGGCAATCGGCCCGGGGGTGGATTCTGCAATCACAGTTATATTCATCATTTCATCATGGGTGATCCACTGTTTTTGCTCTACGCAACTGTTTTCAATCATTGCAATCATGGCATATCCGCCGCCGAAGGTAAACAAACCGATTTTAGCAAAAGTAAGGAACAAATCCAGCAAAATACTCATGGTTTTTCTTTCTCCTTGCGATACGCACATTGGCAGGTTGTTACGTCACGATCTAACGCGAGTGAGGCGGTGCGCATTTGCTCGAATTGTTCCGCCAGAAAATCCGCTGCGTCTTGCTGCGGAAGATAGTGTGTGTGGTAACCGTATTTCTCTCCATAGACCAAGCCGGCCTCTTTCATTACTTTTATGTGTTGAGAAATCGCCGATTCGGAGATACCGAATTTCTTAGATAAAGATCGAACACAATGCTTCCTTTCCAAAAGAGCCTGGTATATTCTCAAGCGCGTTGATTCTCCCAGGGCCTTTAACATGCGGTCGAGTTCCATAGCTTGCCCCCATTTATTTTAGCATTTACTTAATTATATTCCGAAATTTGATTAAGTCAATGCTTTATTAAATCAGACCTCGTATTTTGATTCACCGGAGAAGTGTGCGGTGCAGAAGGATAGAAGCAGGAAGCTTCCGTGTAGATAAATATTAATTATGTAAACCTAATTTTGGATATACGACATGGGGGATCGGTTAGGGATTTGGCGGTTTCGGCGGCTATCCTCGCTCATGTGCCTGCCACCGCTCGGCTCCTGAAACCACCGCTGAACAGAAATCATCCGAACTGCAAAAACAGAACAAAAAAGCAGAAAAACCGCCTAAACAGGCGGTTTTTCTGCGAAAAGTGGTCGGAGTGCGGGGACTCGAACCCCGGGCCTCCTGCTCCCAAAGCAGGCGCGCTACCAACTGCGCAACACCCCGATATGAAGTTGTGGGACTGCCCGGGCGGTTTCTCCCAAAGCAGGCGCGCTGCCGGCTGCGCCGCATCCGGGTATAAAGATCACCGGTTTTTGGAAACAGACGGCGCCCGCTTCTTATCCCTGCGGGCCCGGACCCTTTCCCATACAGGCACGGGCAGGCAAAACGGGAAGTACCCGGCTTTATAACGGAAAAATCCCTTACAGATGGATAGTATAGCACATTCAATTCAACTTGACAAGAGGGATTTTTTTTATATAATAAAGATAACTGTACCCAAATTGACTTTGAAAGGTTGCAAATATGAAAAATACAGACAAAACCATGGAAAAAATCGTCGCGCTGTGTAAAGGACGCGGCTTTGTATACCCCGGCTCCGAAATCTACGGCGGCCTTGCCAACTCCTGGGACTACGGCCCGCTCGGCGTAGAATTGAAAAACAACATCAAGCGCGCCTGGTGGAAAAAATTTGTCCAGGAAAACCCTTATAATGTAGGGTTGGATTCCGCCATCCTGATGAACCCGCAGGTCTGGGTTGCATCCGGCCATGTCACGACCTTCAATGACCCGCTGATTGACTGCAAATCGTGCAAAATGCGCCATCGCGCCGATAAGCTCATTGAAGATTTCTGCCACGAAACCGGCGATACGCAAACCAATGTCGAAGCGATGACCAACGAAGAAATGGTTGCGTTTATCCGGGAAAAGTCGATTCCCTGCCCGGGCTGCGGTAAAAGCGATTTTACAGATATCCGGAAATTTAACCTGATGTTCAAGACCCATCAGGGCGTAACCGAGGATAATTCCACCGAGGTTTATCTGCGCCCTGAAACAGCACAGGGGATTTTTGTCAACTTTAAAAACATCCAGCGCACTACCCGCCGTAAGATCCCCTTCGGCGTCGCGCAGGTCGGCAAAAGCTTCCGCAATGAGATTACGCCCGGCAATTTCATCTTCCGGATCCGTGAGTTTGAGCAGATGGAGCTGGAGTTTTTCTGCAAGCCCGGGACCGACCTTGAATGGTTTGCCTATTGGCGCAAATTCTGCAACGACTGGCTGCTGAATCTGGGTATCCAGGCGGAAAACCTGCGCCTGCGCGACCATGAACCGGAAGAACTTGCGTTCTATTCCAAGGCAACGACCGATTTTGAGTTCCTGTTCCCGTTTGGCTGGGGCGAGTTGTGGGGCGTTGCCGACCGCACCGACTACGATTTGACGCAGCATATCAAAACTTCGGGCCAGGATCTCGATTTCTTCGATCAGGAAGCAAACGAGCACTATGTCCCCTATGTCATCGAGCCTTCCCTGGGCGCAGACCGCGTTACACTGGCGTTCTTAGTCGAGGCTTATGATGAAGAACTGCTCGATGAGGCGAAAAATGACACCCGTGTAGTCCTGCACCTGCATCCGGCGCTGGCGCCGTTTAAAGCGGCGGTGCTTCCGCTTTCGAAGAAGTTGGGCGGAAAAGCCGGCGAGGTGTACGCCATGCTTGCGCATGACTTTATGGTTGACTATGATGAAGCGGGCTCCATCGGAAAGCGCTACCGCCGCCAGGACGAGATCGGGACGCCGTTTTGCATCACCGTCGACTTCGACACCGAAACCGACGGCTGCGTTACCGTCCGCGACCGCGATACGATGGAACAGGTGCGCATCCCGGTCGATGGGCTGAAGGCTTATATCGCGGAGAAGATTGATTTCTAAAAAACATGCCCGGCTGCGCGTGGGAATACTCTCATGCGCAGCCTTTGTTTTTATAAAAAAAAACGCAATTACGCATTGTAAAAGTCAGACAATCCTGTATACTGAGAAGTGCAGAGTAAAGGAGGTTTCCGATGAAAATTACAAAAATCACCAGCTATATCCATCCGCAGTACCTGACGCATATTGTGCAGGTGGAAACCGATGAAGGGATTACCGGATACGGGGAATGTTCGCCTATGTCCGTTTATGTCACGGCGCAGATTATCCATGACAACATTGCGCCAAAGCTGATCGGACTGAACCCCTTCGACATCGAGACGGCGGAGAAATATGCGATGACCAACAATTATAAAATCCGGGGGCAGCTGCTGGCCATGTCCTGGTCCGGCGTTGAGCTGGCGCTGCGCGATATCCAGGGAAAAGCGCTGGGTATGCCGGTCTATATGCTGCTGGGCGGACGGTTCCGCGACGAGGTGGAGTTTTACGCATCGAGCATGGACCGTACTTCTTCGCCGGAAAAGGTTGGGGAGGACGTAGCCCGTATGGTCGAGGAAATGGGCGTGTCCTGCTGCAAGATCAAAGTCGGCGGGCGTATCGGCTCGACGAAGGATATCCCGGATCTGGAAAATGATGCGGCGAAAGTACGCGCGGTACGCGAAGCCATTGGCCCGCACTGCCGCCTGATTTTGGACTGCAACAGTTCCTATACCGTCGGGCAGGCGCTGCTTTTGTGGGAAAAAGTTGCGCCGTATGATATCTATCATTTTGAAGAACCCTGTCCGTATTGGGATTTGCGCGCGTATCAGACGCTGGCGGAAAAACTGCCGGTGCCGATGAATATCGGGGAACAGGATTGGGATTTGACCGTGTTTCGTGAATTTTTAGAGAACCGAGCCTGCCATATTGTCGCGGCGGACCCGGTTAAATCCGGCGGCCTGACCAATGCCAAGCGTGTTGCCGCCCTGTGCCGCGCCTATAACGTCATTTACGCCCCGCACAATACCTCCCGCGCCATTGGCTTTGCCGCCAATATGCAGCTTGCCGCCTGTACGCCGGAGTACAGTTATTATCAGGAATTTAATATTGAGCCGCGGCCCCTGCAGGAACAGTTTTTAACGCAGCAGTACCGGCTGACAAACGGGAAATTCCGGGTTCCGGATCTTCCGGGGCTGGGCGCACCGCTGGATGTGGAAAAACTGCACCGCATTGCAATTTGCGTGGAGTAAAGCGTATGCAGTATATTATGGCGCTCGACCAGGGCACGACCAGTTCGCGCTGCATGTTGTTTGATTTGCGCGGCAATATCGTTTCGCGTGCGCAGATGGAATTTACGCAATACTACCCGCAGCCGGGCTGGGTAGAGCATGACCCGGAAGAAATTTTTGATTCGCAGTATGAAGTTGCCTGCCAGGCCATGCAGAACATCGGCGCGCGCGGTGTGGAAATCGCAGCCATCGGCATTTCCAATCAGCGCGAGACGGCCGTGATCTGGGACCGGAAAACCGGTGAGTGTATTTATCCCGCGATCGTATGGCAGTGCCGGCGCACGGCTGCCGCCTGTGAAGAGCTGAAGGCGCGCGGGCTGGAGGATTTTATCCGCAAGCGTACGGGGCTGGTAATTGACCCCTATTTCAGCGCGACGAAGATCCGGTGGATTCTCGACCATGTACCGGGTGCGCAGGAACGTGCCGAACGCGGGGAGCTTGCGTTTGGCACGATCGACAGTTATCTGATCTGGCGTTTGTCCGGCGGGGCCGCGCATCTGACCGATTACACCAATGCCGCGCGCACGATGCTGTTTAACATCCATACGCTGACGTGGGACGATGCGCTTTTAGATCTGTTTTCGATTCCGCGTGCGATTTTGCCAGCCGTCCAGCCGTCTTCCGGCTTGTTTGCCTACAGCGACCCGGAGCTGTTCGGACGCGCGGTTCCGATCTGTGCGGCGGCGGGCGATCAGCATGCGGCGTTGTTCGGACAGACCTGCTTTGTGCCGGGTGAAGTGAAAAACACCTATGGTACCGGCGCGTTTATGCTGATGCAGACGGGCGGGCGGCCGGTGGAAAGTGCGAATGGGCTGCTGACGACCATCGCCTGGGGCGAAGGCGGCCGGGTAGACTATGCGCTGGAAGGCTCGGTGTTCATTGCCGGCGCAGTCGTGCAGTGGCTGCGCGATGAGCTTGGGCTGATTTCCAGTGCGTCGGAGAGCGAAGCCTGGGCGCGCAAGGCGCCGGACAGCGCAGGCGTCTATGTTGTGCCGGCCTTTACCGGGCTTGGCGCGCCGTATTGGGACAGCGCCGCGCGCGGGACCATCACCGGGCTGACCCGCGGCGTGCGGCGGGAACATATCATCCGAGCGGCGCTGGAATCGATTGCCTATCAGACACAGGATGTGCTGGCGCTGATGCGCCGGGAAGCGGGCGTGGAGATCCCCGCGCTGCGCGTAGACGGCGGCGCAAGCGCGAACAATTTTCTGATGCAGTTTCAGGCGGACGTATCGGATATCCCGGTATTGCGTCCTGCCAGTGTGGAAACGACGGCGCAGGGCGCGGCATTTTTGGCAGGGCTTGCCTGCGGCGTTTACAGCGGGCGGGAGGAAATTGCTGCGCTGTACCGTGCGCCCCGGCGTTTTATACCGCATATGGATGCGCAGGCCCGCGACGGACTGCTTGCAGGCTGGCACCGGGCCGTACATGCGGCACGCACGGCAAGCATTTTATAAAGCGTCCCCTTTTCCCTGTTTTTCTTCGGCTTCGGAGAAAAACAGGGACTGTTTTTTCTCCCTGTATTTTACCGGGCCGGATCGGAAAAACCGGGTTGCACGCAGGTCGGACAGTTTGTCCGGGTTTGACGGGGTATATGGAAAAGGCTTTTGGGAAATCCCTTGACATTGCGGGGCAACCTTGTTAAAATACGGATGGTATATTCTGTATAATTTGGTGCATTGCGCACAAAACCCTGAGGTTATTATGGAAAATCGAGTTAAAATCGCGTTCGTGGGCGTAGGAAATATTTCGGGTATATATTTGAAAAACCTGACCACAACCTTTTCCCGGGAAGTGGAAATTGTGGGCGTCTGCGACCTGATTGCCGAGCGGGCCGAAACGGCGGCGCGTGAATACGGCATTAAAAATGTGTATAAAGATTACGATGAACTGCTTGCCGACGGATCCGTGGAAGTTGTATTGAATCTGACCCGTCCCAACGAGCATTATGCAATTACCAAAAAAGGGCTGCTTGCCGGGAAACATGTATATTCGGAAAAGCCCCTGGCCACCAATTTTGAAAACGGACGCGAGCTTCTGGCGCTGGCGAAGGAAACCGGACTGCGCCTGGGCGGTGCGCCGGACACCTTCCTCGGCGGCGGAATCCAGACCTGCCGCCGGCTGATTGACAGCGGATTTATCGGGACGCCTGTGGGCGCAACGGCAGTTCTGCTCGGCTGCGGGCATGAGGTCTGGCATCCGGGCCCGGAATTTTATTATGAAAAAGGCGGCGGCCCGATGCTGGATATGGGGCCGTATTATATCACAGCGCTGGTCAACCTCCTTGGCCCGGCCGTTTCCGTTATGGGGCGCGCCAAGGCAAGCTATCCCCAGCGCGTCATTACCAGTCAGCCCAATTATGGGAAAATTATCGATGTCGAAGTGCCGACGCATTACTGCGGCATTATTGATTTTGCAAATGGCGCAACTGCGCAAATTGTGACGTCCTTTGATGTACAATATGCACGTTTCGGCCGTTATATTGAAATCCTGGGTTCCGAAGGTACGCTGCGTGTGCCGGACCCGAACGATTTCGGCGGTGAAATCCGGCTCCTGCGCGCCGGTGAAACACAGTGGAAGGAAATCCCGATGGCGCTGCCGTATCCGGACAATTCCCGCGGGCTTGGCCTGGCTGATATGGCGCATGCCATCCGGACAGGCCGTGGTCACCGCGCCTGCGGGGAGCAGACCTGCCATGTGCTGGAAATTATGACCGGCATTGAACGCAGTTCGGATGAAAACCGGACGGTTTTTCTGGAAACCACCTTCCAGCGCAGCAAACCGATGCAATATACCCGCCTTGTTGGGATTTTGGACGATTAAAACTACGGTTTTTTGAAAGGAGCAGCTTATGAACAGACAGGAAGCCAGACAACGGGCCCGCGCCATCGTCGAGCAGATGACGGTGGAGGAAATGACGACCCAGCTTTTGTTTAACTCGCCCCCGATTGAACGCCTGGGAATCCCGGCCTATAACTGGTGGAACGAAGGCCTGCACGGGGTTGCACGCGCCGGACTTGCCACCGTATTCCCGCAGGCCATCGGTTTAGCCGCCGCTTTCGATACGGAGCTTTTAAGCGAAGTCGGAAGCACAATCGCCGAGGAAGGCCGCGCAAAGTATAATGAATGGATTAAAAACGGACTGCGCAACATCTATCAGGGCCTGACCTTCTGGAGCCCGAATGTGAATATTTTCCGGGACCCGCACTGGGGCCGCGGCCAGGAAACCTATGGCGAGGACCCGTTCCTGACCTCCACGCTCGGCCGCGCATTTGTCGAAGCGCTGCAGGAAAAAGACGAAAACGGGTATTATAAAGCTGCCGGCTGCGCCAAGCATTATGCCGTGCACTCCGGTCCGGAATCGCTGCGCCATGAGTTCGATGCGGTTGTGTCAAAGCAGGATCTGTTTGAAACCTACCTGCCCGCCTTTGAATGCCTGGTCGGCGCGGGTGTGTTGGGCGTGATGCCCTGCTATAACCGCGTCTTCGGAATGCCTGCCGCCGGTTCGACGTATCTGCTTCAGGATATTCTGCATGATAAGTGGGGCTATGACGGATACGTCACCTCCGACTGCTGGGCCATCAACGACTTCCATCTGCATCACCATGTTACCGATACCCCGGCTGAGTCCGCTGCAATGGCGCTCAATGCCGGTACGCATTTAAACTGCGGCAATGCCTATCTCCACCTGATGACCGCTTACAACGACGGGCTGATTACCCGCGATACGCTGGCTGATTCCGTGACGGTGCTGCTTGCGGTCCGCATTGAACTGGGCCTGTTTGATAAGACCAAATGGGACGATATCCCCTATGAGGTCGTCGATTGCCCGGCCCATCAGGCGTTAAATATGCGCGCTGCGGAAGAATCCATGGTTTTGCTGAAAAATGACGGCCTGCTGCCGTTAGACCCGGCAAAGATTCAGACCATTGCGGTCGTGGGGCCGAACGCAGACAGCCAGCTTGCCTTGGAGGGCAACTATAACGGCCGCGCCAATGAATATGTCACCATTCTCGAAGGCGTGCGCGAGGCATTCCCGAACGCGCGGATTTTCAGCGTAGAGGGCAGCGCCTATGTGACGCCGAAAAAGCGCGGAGATTTCCAGGAATTCCGTGCAATTGAAGCGAAAATTGTCGCGGAACGCGCCGATCTCGTCATCGCCGCAATGGGCTTGAACTGCTATATCGAAGGCGAAGAGGGCGATCAGGGCAACGCCTTTTCCGGCGGCGATAAGAACAGCCTGTATCTGCCGCAACCGCAGATGGATCTGTTGAACGTTCTGGTTGAAACCGGGAAACCGCTGCTTGTAGCCTGCCTTGCGGGCAGCTCGATTGATCTGGGTATTGCCAACGAAAAGGCCAATGCCATCGTTCATTGCTGGTATCCGGGCGCATTCGGCGGCCGTGCCTTTGCACGCCTGATTACAGGGAAAGCCAATTTCTCCGGAAAGCTTCCGGTTACCTTCTATAAACAGACCAATACCATTCCGGAATTCGTCGATTATGCGATGGACAACCGCACCTATAAGTTCTTCAAGGAAGACCCGCTGTATCCGTTCGGTTACGGCCTGAGCTATACGAAGTTTGCGTATTCCGATTTCGCCATCGACCGGGATGCCATTTCCGCAGGCGAAAGCGTACGCATCAGCGCCACGGTCGCCAATACGGGGGCAGTGGATGGCGAAGAGGTTGTCGAAGTCTATATCCGCGATGTGGAAGCGTCTACCCGTGTGCCGCGGCATAAGCTGTGCGCGTTTACCCGCGTCAAGCTCGCCGCAGGGGAAAGCAGCCGTGTTGCGTTTGACATCGGACGCAGCGCAATGGAGCTGATTGACGAAAACGGCGATAAGGTGCTTGAACCCGGCGTATTCGAAATTTATATCGGCGGCGGACAGCCCGATGCCTATACCCAACAGCTGACGGGCTGCGCCTGTGTCGGCGGAAAGTTCGAAGTGAAATAAAGTTTTTTCCGCAGGTTTACCCTGCTGACGGACAATAAGAATAAGCAGACCGGAAACGCCAGGTTCCCGGTCTGCTTTTTTATGCCGGACCCGGCAGCCGGTCCCGAATCCGCGCGCATTGTGCATAATGTCCAGAGGACTGCAGAAAAGGCAGAACGCATTTTCTGTTTAGAAAACCGGGGCTGCGTGCCTATTCTATTGATTTTATTCAGAATTTGTGCTAGAATCGCTCTGTATCAGATTCTACGGAGGAAAATTATGGATTATCAGAAATTGGCCGCGCGCCTGTTCCCGGACGTCGTTCAGACGCCGCAGGATATGGAGCTGCGCTTCCCGCCGCGCGCATTGCCGGAAGGTGCGGTGGTTTCCCGTATGGCGCCGTCGCCCACCGGCTTTGTCCACCTCGGAAACCTTGTGCAGGGTTTCACCTCCGAACGCCTGTCCCACCAGTCCGGCGGCGTACATTTCCTGCGCGTCGAGGATACCGATGCCAAGCGCGAGGTGCCGGGCGCGGTGCAGGTTTTGATTGAGTCGCTGCGCCATTATCATATTACTTTCGACGAAGGCGCGACGGTAGACGGCGATGCGGGGGATTACGGCCCCTACCGCCAAAGCCATCGCGCGCAAATTTATCATATTTATGCCAAATTCCTGGTGGAGCAGGGAATGGCTTACCCCTGCTTCTGTACAGAAGAGGAACTGGGCGCCATGCGTGCCCGTCAGGAGGCGGAAAAGGTCAATTTCGGCTATTACGGACCGTTTGCCGTCTGGCGCGACCGGCCGATGGAGGATATCGAAGCCGAGCTGGCCAAAGGTACGCCCTGGGTGCTGCGCTTCCGTTCGACCGGTTCGATTGAAAATAAAATTAAATTTACGGATTTAATTAAGGGAAACCTGGAATTGACGGAAAATGATATGGACCATGTGCTGCTGAAATCCGATGGGATCCCCACCTATCATTTCGCACATGCAGTGGACGACCACCTGATGCGCACAACCCTGGTTGTGCGCGGCGACGAATGGCTGCCGAGCCTGCCGTTCCATGTGCAGCTGTTCCGTGCGCTGGGTTTCCGGCTTCCGAAATACGCGCACATCGGCCCGCTGATGAAGATGGACGGGACGAGCAAGCGCAAATTGTCCAAGCGCAAAGATCCGGAGCTTGCGTTGACCTATTACCGTGCCCAGGGTTATCCTACCGAAGCGGTCAGCGAATATTTAATGACCATCCTCAATTCCAACTTTGAGGACTGGCGCCGGGCCAATCCGGACGCACCGCTGGAAAGCTTTGCATTCTCGATTAAAAAGATGAACCCTGCCGGTTCCCTGTTCGATGTGGATAAGCTGCGCGATGTTTCCAAAAATGTTATTTCCCGCATGAATGCCGCGCAAGTCTATGCTTATGTGCTCGACTGGGCGCAGCAGTTTGATCCGGAATTTGCCGCGGCGCTGAGCCGCGACCCCATGACCTCGACCGCGATTTTCGCGATCGGGCGCGGCGGGAAAAAACCGCGCAAGGATCTCGCCGTATGGAGCGAGGCAAAGGCATATATGGGATTTTTCTTCGATGAATTTTTTGTGATGGAAGATGCCGTCGATCCCAAATTTGCAAAAGCGGATATTTGCCTTGCGCTGCGCGCATTTGCCGCCAACTATAATCCTGCGGACGGACAGGATGTGTGGTTTGACAAGATCAAAACCATAGCGCAGACTTTGGGTTATGCATCGGATATGAAAGCCTATCGTGCGTCGCCGGACGCCTATCGCGGCTCGGTCGCCGACGTCAGCATGTTCTTGCGCATCGCGGTTACCGGAAAGCTCAATTCCCCGGATATGTATGAAGTGATGCGCATCCTCGGCGCCGAACGGGTCCGCGCGCGCATTGACGCGATGCTGGCCGCCCTGTAAACATTGCGGTGCGGCATGGACCGGTACCCGGTCCCTAAATTGCCGCTCCCGCTTACAAACACATTGGAGATTGAGGGATAAAAAGGATCAAAGAATATGGATGAGAAAAACAGTTCCAATTTTATTGAAGAGTTTATTCGGGAAGACCTGGAAACCGGGCGTTATACGCATGTACACACCCGCTTCCCGCCGGAGCCCAACGGCTATCTGCATATCGGCCATTGCAAGGCGCTGCTGATTGACTTCGGTATGGCCAGAAAGTTCGGCGGCCAGTGCAACCTGCGCATGGACGATACCAATCCTGCCAAAGAAGACACCGAATTTGTAGACGCCATCCAGGAGGATATCCACTGGCTTGGTTTTGACTGGGACGACCGTTTTTATTACGGCTCGGATTATTTTGAAAAAACGTATGAATTTGCCGAACAGCTGATTCTTCACGGCGATGCGTATGTCTGTGAACTGACGCCGGAGCAGTTCCGCGAGTACCGCGGGGATTTGACGCACCCGGCCGTTTCGCCGTACCGGGACCGGCCTGTTGAAGAATCGCTCGATCTGTTCCGCCGGATGCGCGCCGGGGAATTCCCGGAAGGCAAATATACCCTGCGCGCCAAAATCGACCTTGCATCGGGCAATTTCAATATGCGCGATCCGGTATTCTACCGCATCCGTTATATCGAGCACCACCGGCAGGGAACCCAATGGTGTATTTTCCCGATGTACGATTATGCCCATCCGGTACAGGATATGCTGGAAGGCATCACCCATTCGCTTTGTTCGCTGGAATATGAAAATCACCGCCCGCTTTATAACTGGGTGGTGGAAAAGGTTTCCGCCTATTGCGGCCTGGACGCGCATCCGCGTCAGATCGAATTTGCCCGCCTGAACCTGACGCATACGGTTATGTCCAAGCGTTATCTGCGCAAGCTGGTGGAAACCGGCGTCGTGGACGGTTGGGATGATCCGCGTATGCCGACGCTGTGCGCGATGCGCCGCCGCGGTTATACGCCGACGGCAATTCTGGACTTTTTGACGCGCGTGGGCGTAGCCAAAAATGATTCGCTGGTGGATATCCGCCTTTTGGAACACTGCCTGCGCGAGGAATTGAACAAAACGGCGCTGCGCCGGATCGCCGTGACCAAACCGATCCAGGTGGTAATCGAGAATTATCCTGCGGATCAGGTGGAATCTTTTGCGATTGCCAACAATCCGGAGGACCCTGAAGCCGGTAAGCGCGAAGTGCCGTTTACACGCCGGTTATGGATTGAGGCGGACGACTTTGCCGAGGTGCCCCCGCCCAAGTTCCAGCGGATGACGCCGGGCAGGGAAGTCCGGCTGATGGGTGCGTATATTGTGCGCTGCGAGCGGGTTGAGAAAAATGCCGACGGTACCATTGCACAGGTTGTATGCACTGCCGACCTCGTTTCCCGCGATAACGCGCCGTCCGACGGCCGGAAAGTACGCGGCACAATTCACTGGCTCAGCGCAGATTATGCCATGGATGCCAATGTGGATCTTTTTGACAATCTGTTCACGCTGGAAGATGTCGGGGATATCCCCGAAGGGAAGACCTATGACGATTTTGTCAACCCGCAATCCGTCGTGCATCTGACAGGCTGCAAGCTGGAACCCTGTCTGGCGGATGCCAAGCCTGGCGAACGCTTCCAGTTTGTACGGCTGGGGTATTTCTGCCGCGATACAAAAGATCCGACGGTGTTTAACCGTACCGTCAGTTTGAAAGACAGCTTTAAACGCTGAACCGGCGTGCAGCTGTCTGGAATCAGGGAGGTAACGATGTTCCAGATTCTCTGTTTTGGCGATTCCAATACCCACGGCTATGATTCGCAGTATGCGTCCCGCTTTGACCGTTCCACGCGCTGGACCGGGCGGCTGGCGCATGCGCTGGGCGAAGATTTCCATATTCTCGAAGCGGGGACTAACGGGATGACGGTTGCTTTTGGGGACGGCGAAGAAGGGATGGCCTATAACGGCCTGAAATGCCTGCCTGTATTTCTCAACGCCAACCGTCCGCTCGACGGCGTCGTCCTTATGCTGGGCACAAACGATACGAAGAATCTTTTCGCTTCGAGCGCGCAGGCGATAACGGAAAATATGCGGCGGATGATCACGCTGATCCGCACGATGCCCCAGCTTGCCGGGTCTGCGCCGAAGATCCTCCTGATCGCACCGGTCCCGCTGGTAATCCAGGATCTGCCGTTGTATAATATGGATGCGGCTTCCGGTGAAATTTCACGCCGGCTTGGCGCCTGTTATCAGAAACTGGCGCAGGAGGAAGGCATATATTTCGCGGATGCGGGGCAGTGGGGCATTGAACTCAACCCCGACGGCTGCCATTTTTCCCGAATCGGGCATTATACCTTTGCCTGCCGGATGGAAAAGCTGCTGCGGGAAATCTTCTGCCGCGAATAGGCCGAAGATTTGCGCGGTATTCGGATCAGCTGGTTTCCAATTAAAATTGAATTTTCCGGGAGAGAATGTAATATTTTTTACTTTCTCTCCCCTTCTATGCGCGGATTTTATAATTTACGCGCTATATCAGGTGAAAAATCATGAAACAACTGCGCTCTCTTACCGAAGGTTCCCTGGCGAAGGGGATATTCTGGTTCAGCCTGCCGCTGGTTTTTTCGAACCTGCTGCAGGTACTGTTCAACATGTCGGATATTGCCGTAGTCGGCCGGTTTGCCGGCGCCGATGCGCTCGGTTCCGTCGGGTCGACTTCCACGCTGGTTGCGTTGTTCACCGGTTTCCTGATGGGTGTGGGAAGCGGCGTGAATGTGATTGTAGCCCGTTTCTATGGCGCACGCCAACCGGATGAGGTAGAAAAAACCGTACATACCGCTGCATTGCTGTGCTTGGGCGCCGGGCTTGCGGTGATGCTGGTCGGGCTGCTGTTTACCCGGCCTCTATTGCTGCTGCTGCATACAAAGGAAGAATTGATCGACGGCGCCGTCCTGTATTTGCGCATTTATTTCCTGGGGATGCCGGCTCTTGCGCTCTATAATTTCGGCAACGGGGTCCTCAGCGCAGTAGGCGATACGCGCCGGCCGCTGTGTTTTCTGACCATTGCCGGGATCGTCAATGTTGTGCTGAACCTCTTTTTTGTGATTGTCTGCCGTCTTTCGGTGGCAGGCGTGGCGATTGCCAGCGTAATTTCTCTATATATTTCCGCAATACTTGTGCTGTTGTCCCTGGCGGGAAGTGTTGAAGAATATGCGCTGCGGGCCAAAAAACTGCGCATCGACCGTGACCGTGCACGAATGCTCCTGTCTATCGGCTTACCTGCCGGGTTTCAAAATGCCATATTCCAAATTGCCAATCTGTTTATCCAAACCGGCGTCAATTCCTTTGATGCCACTACAGTATCCGGCAATGCGGCGGCTACGAATGCCGATTCGCTTGTGTACGATGTAATGGCGGCCTTTTATACTGCCTGCTCCAGCTTTATGAGCCAGAACCTCGGCGCCGGTAAACAGGAACGGGTTAAAAAGAGCTATCTGATCAGTCTTGGCTATTCTTTTGGTATCGGCGTGCTACTGGGTGTCGGACTCGTCCTGTTTGGTCGAGTCTTCCTCTCGTTATTTACCAGCGAAGATGCCGTTGCCGATGCAGGAATGGCGCGGTTGACGGTGATGGGGTTTTCCTATTGCGTTTCCGCGTTCATGGATTGCTCGATCGCTGCGTCGCGCGGCCTTGGGAAAAGTCTTGTGCCGACAATTATCGTTGTTTTGGGTTCGTGCGTTTTCCGCGTGATTTGGGTTTACACCATATTTGCCCATTTCCATACGATTCAGTCGCTGTATCTTTTATATGTATTTTCCTGGTCGATCACTTCGTTGGCGGAAATTGCCTATTTTATCCGCTGTTACCGCAAAACGTTTCCGAAACTTCCCGCTGCGGCCAGGTGATCCCGGAAGGCTTTAAGCGGTTTTTTGAACTGCGCTCCTGCGAAGAAGAATAGAATGGCAAAGAAATATCCTGGGTTTTCTTCAAAATCATGTCTGCTATGGTTTTTTGTGTTTCTATCGTGCCTTTTTTATATGAAGTTTGGAAGAATCCCGAGGGCTTCAAGTATAACCTGAAAAACCATAGAAATACAAGAAACAAGCCTGTGCAGAATAGCTTGCACAGGCTTGTTTCTTTAGATTTCCTTAGGTCTCTGATTAAAATTAAAGGAGATTCCTAAATGTACGGTTAAGTCGCCTTTATACATATGCTGCATTGAAGACGTATCGCGCGTATTTATTGCAATTTCACCAAGCGGGCCGCCATTGAAAAACTGGCAATGGTAATACGCATTTGGTGCTGAAAAGCTCTCTTTTTCTGGTGATCCATAGGTATGATATTCAAATCCTTCTGCATTTTCAACGGGTTTGGCACCTGTGCTCTTGATGAATCCGTTCATAAAGCTTATTGCGCTTTCATATGCATCTTCAGGATTGACGCCATCAAAAACACAGCGATATCCCATAGAATGAATCTTGTCATCATAGAAAATAAAAACTTTTTCAAAACCATAAGGCTCATCAAGTTCTTTATAATGATATGCTTCTTTTGTAGTTACGTGCGTATGCGTTTTAACTCCGGGAATTGCATCGCTTTCGAACGTACTGATTTCCACATCATTTTCTGTGAGCCCAAGAGCAGAAAGGACCTGGCTGGAGGACATGCCGGCTTCAATGCCCTTCACATACGTATGGTCCCCATCTATAATAATCTCTGAAAATATGCTGTTTTCTTTTCCCGAATTTGCAGTGCAGCCGGCAATCAGTATGAAAGCAAAAATGGCCGCAATGAAAATAGTTTTTCGTTTCATAACTATTACCCTCCAAAAATTGCAGGAACTGCTTCCTTAGTTATGTCGGCTAGGCGCCAGGAATCGTTGGCGCAGATTGAATGGACTCTTTCGCAATAATGTCCCGAAATTGTTGTGCCAGGCTCAATATAGCCGCAAACGTACATTGATAGCGATAGTTGCTGTATGCCATAAAATACTACAGACACCGGAAGATGTTGAATGTGTAGTCGTATGGCTCACGGACATTGGCCTGACACAATAAAGGGCTAAACACTGTGCGGCAGGGCAATTTGGACAATCGTAAATCGGTATACTATACAACGCATATTTTTGAATCTCTTTCTGATGCATAATGTCCATTTCTTCATCGGTCAGCATGGGGAGCGTTGCGGTAACAGACGTATCAGCTGCAAAAACTGGGGAACAAATTGCCAGAATCATCATCAGACATGCGATGATTGACCAAATCTTTTTCATAATATGTCTCTTTTTGTAATTTATGTGGCTGTGTTCACTGGGATTTGTTCTCTTGCTGTTATGGCTGGGCTTCCCGGTCCGCAAGAATTCACCTCCTGGATGCGGCGCATACAGACTTC
>CALWJF010000008.1 GCA_944380935.1 uncultured Clostridia bacterium | reverse complement strand
CCGTAAAGCAGTTCCACATAACTTCATAGTCCATTGTATCCGCATCGATGGGATGCTTGAGTAAAACCGCACTCAAATACAGCGCCTCATCTTCCTCTGAAGCGTCATATGCCTTGACAAAGCGCAGAGAGACCGGGAAGTCCAGGGTGCCAAACCGTATTGTTTTCCCTTCCCAGAGATACCAACCCTGTTCACGGTTGTCCAGATCCTCAACTAGATTTTCCTCGGTTATGCCGAGTGCCTGAAGTGCGTCTGCTTTCGAAAGGCCAAAACACTCAGAATAAGCGGAAATATCAAAAACCGGCTTTTCTGCGGCTGGATTTGAATCTGTATCGTCCCCGGCCGTATCCGCAGCGGTATTATCCAGATCCGAATTTTCAGCGGTATTGTCCTCAGCAGGATCTTTGACTGTGCTGTCCCCATCTGTATTTTCGGTTACGTTCTCTGCATCCGGATTTTCAGCCATGTTATTCTTGCCCGTATTCTCTTCAACTGCCGGATTCCCGTCGGTTATGTCCTCGTCTACAGGTTGTGCGCAGCCTCCAAGCGAGAGCAGGAAAAGAAGGACGCAGAGCAGTATTGTTACCCTTTTCATTAGCCAACAACCCCTATGTCAAGAATAAGATTTTTTTAAATTATGTATCTTATTGCCCTGTGAATATTTAAAATATTTTTTATAACGCGATGATACCGAGTTCCTTTTCATACTCAGAAAGCGGATGGTAAACAAATTCATAGGACAGGATGATTTGCGCAGGCAAACTTTCTCCGGCGGCGATAAACCGCAATTCCAATTGTAAATACATATCTTTCCGCATGGACTCTTCGATTTGTCCCGGATATTCCCATTCGCCAGGAACGATCCAGCGTTCCCAACCCATTGTATCGGGCAGCATATCTGCTGAAGAAACTACGGAAAGCGCGTCTTCAAATGGCATGGTATCCGCATCTCCGTAGAATTGCTCAATGTGAGTCATTAGCTCACCCAATAAATTGTAAATTTCATCCTGATCCAGCTGGCTGGCCTCAAATTCATAAGCGTAGCCGCCGATCAGATCCTTTTGAGCGCGGTCAAAACTAAAACGGATTCTCCAATCCTGTCCGCAAATATTTGCAGTTTCCAGAAGATAATCCGAACTTTCGTCTTCGAATGCATGTTTTTTCTCCAACACTTGTCTCGAATCGCCAATTGATGAGAGAAAAGATGGAGAAAAGGGCAGGCTGGTTTCTTGTGATGCACAGGATGCTAACAGGAGGTATAGAAGACAAACCGTGAATACTTTTTTCATATATTTACCTCGAAAATCAGAACCCGACTTGATATGTGTGATTTAGACCATTTATGGTAACCTCGAATACCAAATATTGTCCGGGAAATAAAAGACTATCTGGATTCATACCGGAACCACTGATATCAATAGCTCGAATCGAGATCAGCATGCTGCTGGAGGGCGCGGAATATGTTCTGTTTGGTACCGGCAAATATTGCGAGTGAGCAATAGTATGTGTATAATACATATCAATTTCTTCATAGTCTGGATATGAACATAAGATTCCATCGCATAAATATCCTACGCCGATATAACTAATATCCGTATCCATATCAAATAATTCGTAGTTCCAACTTAAAGATAGCGGCCTAACGAATCCATTGTTGTAGTTGGTATACTCAGCAGTTGCATGTATAACATAACGATCTTCCCATGAAGACGGTGGATAGTCATATGAAAATTCCAAATCATTCAGTACAGAGAGTGGATTTAATAAAATCACCTCGCCGTTTTTATTTTGTCCGTAAAATAAATAATAGTCTGTTCGCTGAATCCCATTATTGTATTGTGTCAGACATAGAGCAAATTCGGATTTATCTGGTGCTGCATTGGAGCTATTTTTTATTTGCGTTATCCTTAAAGTCGCATGATCAGAAACTGTAATCCCACGCGCTTCAAAAAAGTTTTTCATTGAAGTGGTGATCGGCAATGAATTTCCGGAAAATTCCGCCGCCAGACAATTGGAACCAAAAGCAATAAACAGACCCATTGCAAAAATCAATGCAAAGACAGACGTATTTTTGTTTTCATAAAGAACTCCTTTCGTCCATATAGTTTCATGTTTGCATAATTTTTATCAGGCCCATTGGTCCGTTCCCCTCCTTTTTTACAATACTTTACCTATAGTTTAATCGAACAGACGATTTGTGTCAATATACATTTGATTACAATTTGTTTTTTATGTACTTTACCATATCTATATATACAATCCTATCCATTATGCAAAAAAACCCACTGTTTATACAGTGGGTTTTTGCAAATTTACAAATGGATTTCTCTGTTTAAAAACAGCGGTAAATACAGGATGCGGAGCATTCAACGCAGGAAGCCTTGAATAATAATTTCTTCAGCCTCCGTCTCTGTCATGCCGAAACTTTCCAGCTTTAACAGCTGATCGTTGTTAATACGTCCAATCGCTGCTTCATGAATAACCTGCGCATCCGGATGGTTCGCTGCAATTTCAGGGATGGAGCGAATTTTTGCTGTATCCATAATAATGGAATCGCACTGGATATGTGCCGCGCAGGCGTTATTGCCGACTGCACAGGGATTAAAGACCTGCTCCGACGCGTCGCGCGCAACGGAGCGGGAGACGACCTGCGCAGAGGAGCCTGCACCGTTGAGTTCGATCCGCATATCCGAACGCGCTTTTTGATTTCCATGCGTCATCAATCGCTCGGTAACTACAATTTTAGCGTTGGCAGATAAGACCGCATCCATACCGCGCACCGTAGAGTCGACCCCTTTAATTTGCACCATTTCCATTTCGCAGACGGAATTTTCTCCGATTTCAACCTGGGTATGCGGATTCATAACCCGTTCGCCCGTACCCTCGCCGGATCCGTAATGACGCTCAACATATTTAACATGAGAATTTTTTCCAATAAAAAAGCGATGTACGCCATCATGCTCACTTTTCTGGTCTCCGGAATTGTGAATACCGCATCCGGCAATAATTAGAACGTCGCAGTCATCACCGACGAAAAAATCATTATAAACGGTTTCTTCAATCCCAGCCTCCGTGATGATGACCGGAATATGCACACTTTCGTTTTTCGTTCCGGAGGCAATCCGGATATCGATGCCAGGCTTGTCCTCTTTGGAAAGAATCTCAATATGTTCTGTAGAATTGCGTCCGGCAGCGACACTGTTTTTTCGGATATTGTAAGCGCCGGTCGGGATATCATGAAAGCCGGCGATTTGCTCTAAAAGTTCCGCATCCAAACGGTCGATCATATTGCTTCTCCTTTCGTGTTATATCCACAGGAAAACTGTCCCATTAAGGATGGGTAGATCTCATCTCGGCTCCCATAGGCGCGCACGATTCCATGATCAACCACCATAATTTTATCTGCCAGTGAAATCAAACGCTCCTGATGGGATATGATTATAAGACTGCGTTCACCTGCAGCATGCATGCGGCGGAAAGTGTCCACCAGCATCGAGAAACTCCACAGATCAATCCCGGCTTCCGGTTCGTCAAAAATGGCCAGTTTGGGACTACGTGCAAGTATGGAAGCGATTTCTATACGCTTCACTTCACCGCCGGAAAGAGAGTTGTCAACTTCTCGATTTAAATAATCTTTTGAGCATAATCCCACATTCGTAAGATATTGGCAGCATTCATCTTCCGGTAAAGTGGCGCCGTGCGCAAGACTTAAAAGCTTACGTACCGTCAGTCCTTTAAAACGTGGCGGTTGTTGAAATGCGTAACCGATTCCCAGACGCGCGCGTTCGGTTACAGACAAATCCGTCAGATCTGTCCCGTCGAATAGAATCCTACCGCCTGTAGGCTGTGCAATTCCCATAATTAATCGTGCAAGAGTGCTTTTTCCCCCGCCATTTGGGCCTGTAATCACCAGTAACTCACCTTCCGGCAGGGTAAAACTTATGTCATTAATGATTTCCAAATTGCTCCGGCTCTCTTGTATAGAAAAGCTCAGATTCTTTACTTCCAGCATATTCCAGCCCTTTCCGATTGATTTAAAGTGTCGAGCATAAACATAGTTTATCAGCAAGACAAATAATCTGTACTAATATAGTATAACACATGCGCCTGAGGATAATCAACAGTAAATTACACCATATTAGTTTATTCTATTCTTTTTGGTTAAAAACGTCAATCTTTTTTTCTGTTTATTTAGTAGCTATCGAGAGTGCATAAAATATTTTTAAAGACTGCACTTACACAAACGGGTATATGCTTAATTGCCGCCGCATAGAATCTCCTATCCATTACAATAGAGGTGTGTTATGAACCAAGTTATTCTTTGCGGTACGGCGGAATCTTCGCCCGTTTTATCCCACCAAAATTATGGACGCAGCTTTTATCGTTTTACATTCTGCGTCGCACGCCTTTCGGGCACATACGACCATGTGCAGGTTCTTGCTTCCTATCCTTTGTGCGCTGCAGTGCATGTTGGCGATACCCTGCGAATCGAGGGGGAGATACGCTCTTATAACGATCGGGAAGCGGCGCATAATCGTCTGAAAATCCATATTTGGGCGCATAGTATTACCCCTTCGAAGGAAATGCATAGCAATACGGTTATGCTGCGCGGGACTTTGTGTAAAAGCGCGGTGTACCGACGGACACCATTTGGCCGGGAGATTGCAGATATGATGCTTTGCGTGGCACGGCAGTACCACAGTAATATTCAGGGGCGCTTTGATTACTTACCCTGTATTGCATGGGGGAGTGTAGCTCGTTTTTGTGCTGAACTCAACGAAGGCTCGGAAATTGAGTTGATCGGACGTATCCAAAGTCGGGCATATGTTAAAGTCCTGGATGGCGTACCAAGTGATTGCATGGCTTATGAAATCTCAATAGCATCGATTTGTTTTCCCGAAAAGGATGAAGAGAAGCTTTTGGAATAGGGAAAGGGACGTGCATTGTATCCGCAAAGTACATATGGTATAATAAAAAAACAGTAGAATGAATTTGTCATTTCGGTGTTTGTTTCTGTGTTGAAGGTAAGTCGCAAGTCGACAATTTAGTGTTTATTGCATGGACGCAAACCTGCTTTCGGATCTGGGATGGTAATGGAGCAGGAACATTCGGCATTTAAATTTAGTACAAAGGAACTTTTATGAAGAAGATTTTAATCGTTGGTGCAGGAGCGGCAGGATTAATTGCAGCGGTTCGTGCAGCGCAGACTGGTGGAAACGTGACGCTTGTAGAGGCGAATACTCGTGTCGGGCAAAAGTTATTAAAAACCGGAAATGGGCGCTGCAATTTTTCCAATTTGCATATTTCCCCTGAAGCATATAATCATCCGGACTTTGTACGTCCGGTGTTAAATGTATGGGATTGTACGCAGGTTCGTGGATTCTTCGAGGATTTAGGACTTAAGAGTTACTGCGATGAAGCAGGCCGTGTGTATCCCGTTAGCGATACAGCCGCAAGCGTCGTGGATGTGCTGCGGTTATCTTGCCGCCGTTGGAACGTAGAGGTGCTTGAAGGTTTTAAAGCGGTGCATTTGACAGATACCCAGGTTAAAGCAGAAGATGGCAGATGCCTTTGCGCAGAAGCAGTAATTGTAACGACTGGGGGCGGCACGAAGCTGTTGTCTGGTGTGGGACACCGAATGGTTCCATTTTCACCGGTGCTTGGTCCGCTTGCAACGGATACCAAGCCGATTCGCGGTCTGTCCGGTATCCGCGTGAAATGTGCATTGACGTTGACACGTGCCGATACTGTGGTTGACCGAGAATGTGGTGAACTGCTGTTTCGCGATTATGGTGTTAGTGGTATTGCGGTATTTGATTTGTCCCGATTTGCGAAGTCCGGCGATGTGCTGCATATTGATTTGCTCCCCGATATGGATCAAGAACAGGTGTTTGCCTGTATTTCCCAATATATCCGGATGTTGTCCTGGCGTGGGAAATCGGATATGTTGACCGGGTTGTTCCATAAGCGAATCAATGAAGCGTTAATCCGTATTTGCGGAACAGATGTGCATCGACTGGCAGAAACTATAAAAGATTTTGCGCTTACGGTACACGGCATTGCGGACTCCAAACAGGCACAGTTGACCCGCGGAGGTGCAGCGGTCTTTGAATTTGATCCGTTTACGCTGCGTTCAAATAAAAATGACGCGCTTTATGCAGCTGGAGAGACTTTAGATATTGACGGACGCTGCGGCGGTTATAATTTGCATTGGGCCTTTGCTTCTGGACTCCGGGCTGCGGAGTGTGCGGTATGATCGAGCTGCGCGGCGTAAAAACGCCGCTGGATACAAATCCTTCACAACTGTTATTGTTTGCGGCGAAAAAGCTGCGCGTTGCGCCGCAAATGCTATCCGGTTTGCGAATCATCAAGCGTGCCGTCGACGCACGCAGGAAGCCGGAAATCTGCTATGTCTATACAATAACGTTAAAATACCGTGGAGACGAAACGGTGCTGGTAAAAAAATGCAATTCTCCAGATGTGTGTATTTATCGTGCGCCGGAGCCGATTGTTGTTGCGCATTTGTCTGCAACTCCGGTGCAGCGTCCGATTGTTTGCGGCGCCGGACCGGCGGGATTGTTTGCTGCGTTGTGTCTTGCTGAGGCAGGAGCCGCTCCGATTGTGATTGAACGCGGCGCCGATGTGGATGCACGGGCAGATGCGGTAGAAAAATTCAGGCGCACCCGTATATTGGATCCGGATTCGAATGTGCAGTTTGGAGAAGGTGGTGCAGGGACGTTTTCAGATGGAAAACTGACAACCAATATATCCGACCCGCGTTGCACCCATGTATTGCAGACCTTTTATGAGGCTGGCGCACCAGAGGAGATTCTCTATTTGGCCAAGCCCCACATCGGTACGGATTTGCTCCCGGGTATTATCCGTAATATTCGCCGTCGAATAGAAAAGGCGGGTGGAGAAGTTCGCTTTCATAGTCGCTTGTGTGGTTTGTATTTGGAAAATGCAGTTTTGCAGGGAATTAAAATAGAAGGACCAAAAGGAGCCTATGATTTACAGACAGACAGGATGATACTTGCTGCCGGGCATAGCGCGCGTGATTTATTTGTAATGCTGCAACAGCATGGCGCAAACCTTACCCGTAAACCGTTTTCCATTGGGGTGCGGATTGAACATCCGCAAAGCTTGATCAACCGTGCGCAGTATGGACAAAGTATCAATTCGAGCCTGGGTGCGGCGGATTATAAACTGTCTTGTCATTTGCCTTCAGGGCGTGGAGTATATACATTCTGTATGTGCCCGGGTGGAGAGGTGGTTGCGGCGGCAAGCGAAGAGGGCGGTGTGGTCGTCAATGGTATGAGCCGGTTTGCCCGCGATGGGCAGAATGCGAATTCAGCTTTTCTTGTCGGCGTTGAACCTGAAGATTTTGGCGGACAGGGTCCGCTTGCCGGCGTAGATTTTCAGCGTCGATGGGAGCGAGCTGCCTTTACGCTCGGCGGAGGTGACTACCGTGCGCCTGCCCAACTGCTGCGTGATTTTATGCATGGGAATGTTTCAAGCGGGCCGGGTTCGGTTTCGCCCAGTTATGCACTTGGTGTGCACTGGTGTACGCTGCAGGCGTGTTTGCCCGAATTTGTAACACGTTCGTTATGTGAGGCGATTCCCCTTTTTGACCGGAAATTACATGGGTTCGCATTACCGGATGCTGTTTTGACAGGTGTGGAAACGCGGTCTTCTTCTCCAGTGCGAATCGTACGCGGAGAGGATTTTCAGTCGAATCTTCGAGGTGTGTATCCTTGTGGAGAAGGAGCGGGATATGCTGGCGGAATTATGTCCGCAGCGGTTGACGGCTTGCGTGTGGCGCAGGCCGTGTTAAAAAGTTTCGCGTTATAGCAATTGAGCATAGGAAAAAACGCTCCATCTGCAAAGAAACGGAGCGTTTTTCTGTTAAAGAAGCCTTATTAAAGCAATCTTATTGGTTTTCTTTTATAAAGATGTCGATGCCGGATTTCAGACGGGCAAGGCCGTCGTCTAATATACAACGCGGACATGCGATGTTCATTCGCAGGAAATCCGGGCTGCCGTAAGCGCTTCCTGCAGAAACAAAAAGGCCGGTTTTTTCCCGAAGAAAAGCAGACAGTTTTGTTTTATCGCCCGGAAGAGCGCTGCAATCAAGCCAGAGCAGATAAGTGGCCTGGGAAGGAATTAAATGAATTTGTGGCAAGTTTTCAGAAAGAAACGTGCGCACAGCCGTTTTGTTTTTGTAAATATATGTTCGCAGCGCGTCTAACCACGCGTCGCCATGCGTATAGGCGGCAATTGTCGCATCCGCAGCAAACGCGTTAAGGCCGGTAATTCCATCTGTTTGCAGACCTGCACGAATCCGGTTGCGCAGGCCCTCGTCCGATACCATAACAGCAGCGCTTTGCAATCCGGCAAGGTTAAAGGTTTTGGTAGGCGCAATACAAGTAACACTCATGCGCCGGCAGGTTTCAGAAACCGAGGCAAAGGGAACATACCGACAACCCGGATCGGTTAAATCACAATGAATTTCATCGGATAAAACAATAACGTGGTATTTTTCGCAAAGTGCACCAATTTGTGTAAGATCTTCGCGGCTCCAAATTTTTCCGGTAGGATTGTGGGGATTGCATAGAATTAAAAGCGTTGTTTGTGTATCGGAAAGCTTGCGTTCCAGATCCTCGAAATCCAAACGGTATTCGCCGTTTTCATAAAGCAGGGGATTTTCTAAAACATGGCGGCCATTGTTTGTAATAGAAGGGAAGAATGCGTTATAAGCCGGTGTTTGCAGCACCACATTTTCTCCTGGACAGGTCAATCTTCGCAGGACGCTGGAAACGGCGGGTACAACACCGGTGCAAAATAGCAGGGTTTTGGGATCTATGGAGAATTGATACCGCCGCGACCACCACCCGGAAAGTGCTTCGCTCCAGGCAGAGGGCATAGCGCAGTAACCAAAAACGCCATGTTGTGCACGCTGCTGAACCGCCTGGATTACTTCTGGAGGGGAAGTAAAATCCATATCGGCGATCCACATCGGCAGTTCTGTTTCCCCGACATTCCATTTGACAGACTGTGTGCCGCGCCGGTTAATCGGCGTGTCAAAGTTGTATTCCATAAAATCAACTCCTTCAAATTATTCTACTGCAAAATTCAATTCAAGTTTTTGCGTTGGCGTACACAGTTTGCGGTAAACGACGCCTGCGGAATCCAACATGCGTTTTGAAGCGCAGTTTTCCGGTGTTCCGGCATATTTATCCGACAAGTAAATTATCTCCCGGATTCCGGATTGGATAATCGCTTTTGCGCATTCGTTGCAGGGAAACAGGGAGACGTAAAGTTTTGCTCCAGTCAGGGATTTTCCGTTTGAATTTAAAATGGCATTTAATTCGGAATGTACAACAAACGGATATTTTGTTTCCTCTCCTTCGCGCGCCCAGGGATATTCGTCATCAGAGCAACCGTAAGGAAAACCATTGTAACCTGTAGAAAGAATAATATTGCGTTGATCGACAATACAGGCGCCGACTTGCGTACTGGGATCTTTGGAACGTTTTGCTGCCAGGAGCGCGACGCCCATAAAATACTCATCCCAGGAAATATAATCACTGCGTTTCATGGAAACCTCCGTAATTTATATAATTTAATTTTCCGGTGCCGAAGGATATTCGCTGCATAACAGCCAACGTGCCGGCTCGTCTTCTTCAATTTGGGGGAACCTTCCCTGCTTTTCATAAAAGCGATTGTCGTTGTTGTCATCGTTTACCATTGATACTTCGCCAATCAGGCAGGGAAGTGAGCCTTCCGGAGCCCAGAAACTATGATAAAGCCTGGTTGGAAGGGTAATGCTTTCCCCGGGCTTCAACTCCAGCTGTGTGCCAGATGGAAAGCTTACGCGACGCCCGTCAATGGAAACAGAAACCGGCATATCGGCATGTGCTTCCAGTTCGTCAGAAGCGTATAATTTCATAATTAAATTTGACCCGCCCCGGCAGATAATATCTTCGGTTTTGCTCCAGTGAAAATGTTCCGGCGTAACCTGACCGGGAAGGGAAATGAGGATTTTTTCCGCATATGGTTTGGTGTATGCCGGATTTTTTAAATTCCCATTGCGGATGGTAAATAAGGTCAGTCCGATGTGTGCAAAATCGCCTTGCCCATAGTCGGTAATGTCCCATCCCAGCATATTATCGCGGATTTCATCATATTCATGGCCTGCTTTTGCCCACTGTTGCGGTGAAAAAAAAGCAAAAGGCGGAAGATGGAAATTTTGGCTGTTTAAAAATGCAATGCTGTCTCCGATAATTCGGTTGATCTCAGAACGTTTCATCCTGCTCCTCCTGCAAAAAATGAAAATTTAAATAAACAAATCAGTAAATTTTTGGCTTGTTGAATAGGAGTTATGTGTACAAAAAATATTGACAGAGTAAATACATAATCCGTCAAATCTGCAAGAATAAAAGGGAAAAGATTGAACACATATCTACGTATTGATTATAGCGAACAAATGAGAAAAAAACAAGGTGTGTATCATGCAATGGCTTTAAACAGGGAAAGGTCAAGGTATGAGGATGCACAGTTCTATGATAGATATTTGTCTGTAATGCTAACAGGAATACCTTAATTCGATTTTTGCTCATATAAAGTAAAAAACGATACGCAACTTTTTGATTGCGTATCGTTTTTTATCTGTGCCAAGACAACCTGGGCTAAGGGTTCAAAATGAAAACTTTTGCTGCCATATGTTCTTTTGCGTCATTGTCTCAGAGGTTCAAAATAAATTATTTGCCTTCAAAAAAATTTTTTAATTTGCTGAAAAATTTATTGTTTTCTTCCGTATGATTTTCCGGTTTAAGTTGTCCGGAGAACTGCCGGAGTAAATCTTTTTGTTTATTTGAAAGGTTACGTGGAACCTCCACATTGACGGTGACATAATGATCACCACGCCGACTGGAATTCAAATAGGGAATTCCTTTTCCACGTAAACGGAAGACGGTACCGGTTTGGGTACCTTCCGGAATCGTATATTTAACTTTTCCGTCAATCGTTGCCACTTCAAGTTCTGCACCTAATGCTGCATCTGTGAAGGAAATCGGCACTTCACAATATACGTCGGCGCCTTCACGAGTGAAAATGGGGTGCGGGCGTATCGTTACCGTGACATACAGATCGCCGTTTGGCCCGTTGTTTGCACCGGCATTACCCTGTCCGCGCAGGGAAATGGTCTGCTCATTGTCAATCCCTGCAGGAATATTTACTTCAATTTTACGTTTACGGCGTACAGCTCCCTGACCTCGGCAAGTGGGGCAGGGATTTTTTATCACTTTACCGGTCCCGTGGCAGGCAGTACAGGGACTGGAACTCGTAAATGCGCCAAGAGGTGTCCGTTGTGTTGTACGTACGGTCCCCGTGCCATGGCAAACTTGACAGGTTTCTGCTGTTGAACCTTTTGCTGCTCCGGATCCGTTACAGTCGTTACATTTTTCTACCCGGCTGATTTCAATGGTCTTTTTGCAACCAAAAGCGGCTTCCTCAAAAGAAAGCGGAATGGTTGCACGTAGATTGGAGCCTTTTTCCGGACCATTACGGCGTGTTTGCTGTCCGGATGCTCCGCCGAAAAAACTGTCAAAAATACTGCCAAGATCAAAATCCTGAAAACCGCCGCCGAATCCTGCTCCTCCAAATCCGCCGAAACCGGACGCATCGCCGGCGCCATAGCTCGGATCTACCCCTGCGAATCCATAAGCGTCATATTTTTTTCGCTTCTCGTTATCAGAAAGCACTTCGTACGCTTCATTGATTTCTTTAAAATGTGCTTCTGCTTCCTGATCTCCCGGATGTAAGTCCGGATGATATTTTTTTGCCAGTGCACGATAGGCCTTTTTAATCGCGTCGTCGGACGCAGAGCGTTCAACGCCTAAAACTTCATAATAATCGCGTTTATCAGCCATCAGTGTTCCTCCAAAAAATCCAGCTGCAAGCTGGATTTCCGTTTGTCTTTATCGAAGTGGAATCCCCGGTCAGGCATATGCCTGACCGGAGAAATGCAAAATTATTTCTTGTCGGTATTGTCGTCGTCTACAACGGTATAATCGGCATCGTAATATCCTTCGCCGCCATTGCCGTTGTTCGTATTGCCGGAACCTGCCTGTGCACCTGCATCATAGCCGGCGTAGGACTGACTGTCACCTTGCGGCGCTGTATTTTGATAAAGTTTAGCTGAAAGGTCGTAGACCTTCTTTTCCAACTCATCGCATTGAGCCTTTATGGCTTCATAATCTGTACCACCGGCGATATTCTTCAAAGCATCCAGCGCGGTTTGAACTGGTGCGCGATCGGCATCCGTGAATTTATCTTTATTATCTTCCAAAAGCTTTTCCGTCTGATAAATGATCTGATCTGCACGGTTTTTGGTGTCTGTCTCTTCACGACGCTTTTTATCTTCTGCTGCAAATTGTTCAGCTTCACGAACTGCACGATCAATTTCTTCTTTCGAAAGGTTGGAAGATGCCGTAATGGTAATATTCTGTTCCTTACCTGTTCCGAGATCCTTAGCGGAAACATTGACGATGCCGTTGGCATCAATATCAAAGGTGACTTCAATCTGCGGTACGCCACGCGGAGCCGGTGCAATGCCATCAAGCGTAAAGCGGCCTAGGGTCTTATTGTAGGCTGCCATCTCACGCTCGCCTTGCAGGACATGAACTTCTACGCTGCGCTGTCCATCTGCAGCAGTGGAGAAGACCTGACTCTTTTTGGTTGGGATGGTAGTATTACGGTCAATCAATTTTGTAAAGACACCGCCCAGAGTTTCGATACCAAGAGACAACGGAGTAACATCGAGAAGTAGAACATCCTTAACTTCTCCGGACAGTACGCCGCCCTGAATTGCAGCGCCAACTGCCACACACTCATCCGGGTTAATTCCCTTAAACGGCTCTTTGCCAGTAAATTTCTTAACCGCATCTTGAACTGCCGGAATACGCGTAGAACCACCGACAAGCAAGACTTTTTCCAAATCCGAAGCGGACAAGCCTGCATCACTCATGGCACGGCGAACCGGGTCCATGGTCTTTTCAACAAGATCAGCAGTCAATTCGTTAAATTTTGCCCGCGTTAATGTCAATTCCAAATGCTTCGGGCCGGTAGCATCTGCGGTAATATAAGGAAGATTAATATTAGTGGAAGTCATTCCGGACAGTTCAATTTTCGCTTTTTCTGCAGCTTCCTTTAATCTCTGCATTGCCATACGATCTGAGCGCAGGTCAATCCCATTGGCCGTCTTGAATTCATTGGCCATCCAATTCATAATACGTTCATCGAAGTCATCGCCGCCCAGACGGTTATTACCAGCCGTTGCAAGCACCTCCAGGACGCCGTCTCCGATTTCCAAAATTGAGACATCAAATGTACCGCCGCCCAAGTCATAGACCATAATTTTCTGATCATGCTCTTTATCCACACCGTATGCAAGTGCGGCTGCAGTCGGTTCATTGATGATACGCAGTACATCAAGTCCGGCGATCTTACCGGCATCTTTTGTTGCCTGGCGCTGCGAGTCGGTAAAATAAGCCGGGACTGTAATAACAGCTTGCGTGACCTTCTCACCAAGATAGGAAGAAGCATCAGCGGCAAGTTTCTGCAGGATCATTGCGGAAATCTCCTGCGGAGAATAACTCTTTGCATCAATATTCACTTTATAGTTGGAACCCATCTCACGCTTAATGGAAATAATGGTACGTTCCGGATTGGTAATGGCTTGGCGTTTTGCCACCTGGCCAACCATACGCTCACCGGTTTTGGCAAATGCAACTACGGAAGGTGTGGTACGTGCCCCCTCGGCATTCGCAATAACAACCGGTTCGCCGCCTTCCATAACGGCAACGCAGGAATTGGTGGTTCCCAAATCGATTCCAATAATTTTAGACATAATTTATACGCTCCTTTTAATTTTCATTTTTATATTTCCAGGAAAGTCCGTCAGTTTGCAACCTTGACGATCGCATGACGGATGACCTTGTCGCCAATTTTAAAGCCTTTTTGAAAGACCTCTACAATCGTGTTATCGTCGCAGCCTTCCTGTTCGACATGCATTACAGCGTTGTGAAAATTCGGATCAAATTGCGCGCCTTGCGCTTCAATCTCACTAACGCCTAATTTTTTCAGACACTCATAAAACTGTTCCAGTGTCATGGAAACACCTTTCGCAAATGCTGCATCTGTAGTTGGCTGCATTGCTGCGCGTTCCAGATTGTCCAGCACAGGCAAAAGCGTCATAACCGCTTGTGCGGTAGAATCGGAAAAGATGGACTCCCGTTCGCGAATGCTACGCTTCCGATAATTGTCATATTCTGCTGCAATGCGTAAGTATTTATCTTTGGTTGCAGCAAGTTCCACATTTAATGCATCCAGTTGCTGTTGCCATTCCTTGCATGGTTCTGAGTTTGGCGTAGTATCCTGCTCCGACTGCGTTTGCGGAGTAGCATCTTGTTGAGCGGTTTCATTATCTGCATTCATGTTATTTGGATCTTCTGTTTTTTTCTTCATGTCTTTACTCCTGTGTCAACTGTTTAGTAGGTCGCTTAATTCATCGGCAAAACGTTTTAATCTTGCACTGACTTTTGCGTAATCCATCCGGGTTGGACCGACGACGCCGAGAAGTCCAGTAGCACCTTTTGCTGTTTTATAAGAAGTCATTATAATACTTGCATCCCGCAATGGCGCAATGCGATTTTCTGTACCAATACGAATCCGTACCGGATGCCGTTCATCTGGAAGCGGTAAAAAATCAATTGTATTGTGATCGGCAATACATTCCAAAAGTGCCATTGCTTTGCCCGGTTCATGGAATTCCGGATAGTTCAGAATTCTTGAAGCCCCGGAAAGATAGATATCACGCCGCATTAGAAGATGTAAAACCTCTGATGCAAAATCAATGGCCGCAACCAGGATCTCGCTGATTTCCATCCCAGATTCATTTTCAGCTTGCGCAATACGCACGTCGGTTAATTCTTCAATTGGGATGTTGGTAAAATGTGCATTGAGTGCACGATTTGCCGCTGTAACTTCTAAATCAGACAAAGGAAAGTTTAATCGGCAGATCCGATTTTTGATTAGATCAGAAGTGGTCACCAGCACCAGCACAACGGTAGATTCGTCAACACGTATTACTTCAAATCGACGGACCGCTTCGCCTTCAGATACTGGACTAACTGCAATAGCAGGTTGGTTGGTTAATTCAGAAACCATACGGCCTGCCTCTGTAATCAGCCGGTCCAGTTCACCCATCCGCAGGGAAATGGACTGCACCGCATCTTCTATTTCATGTCGTGTCAAGGTATAGCGGTTCATGAGCTCATCTACATAAAGCCGATATCCTAAACTGGAAGGAACGCGCCCCGCAGAAGTGTGTGGCTGTTCGAGATATCCAAGCCTTTCCAATTCTGCCATCTCATTACGAACGGTGGCGGAAGAAATATTGGTGTTAAGCCGCAATGTAACCGCCTTGGACCCTACTGGTTCTGCGGTTTGGATATAATCGTCAACAATAGCTTTGAGGATCTGTTTTTTCCGTTCGCTTAATTCCAATTTCATCCGCTCCTTTCCTTTAGTGCTTATCCTCGGGTTTAGCACTCTGATCCTCTGAGTGCTAAAGTTACTTTACCACTGTTTTATAGTCTTGTCAAGAGCTGGAACCAAAAAGTTGCAGAAATTTTTATATAATATTGTGAGACAAAAATCGTCTGCTTTTGTTGAATATCTCATAGTGAAAAAAACGCAAAAATACGAGAATGCCATAAAAGTATATAACAGAGAAAACTTCTTACATTGGAATACTTGTGAAATGGACGGAATATGTGCTATACTTAGACAACATGAATTTTGGCAGGATATTGCCGGGAGGTTTACAGATGAAAGTAAGAGAAGCGATTTATACTCGGCGAACCATTCGAAAATTCCGACAGGAACCGATTAGCGAAGATATTTTGCGTGAGCTGGTAGAAGCGGCGCGGTATGCACCGAGCGCTTCAAATCTGCAGCCGTTAAAATACAAGCTGGTCGGCGCTGTAGATGCAGCGCGAGTATTTGCACATGTACATTGGGCGCGTGCGATTGCACCGGCGGGAGATCCTAAACCCGGCGAGGAACCGACTGCTTATATTCTTATCTTCGCGGATACGAACATTCGCGCAACAGGTTATGAAATGGACGTGGGTATTGCTGCGCAGAATATCACGTTGGCAGCATTAGAAATGGGAATTGGTTCCTGTATGATGGGTGCAATTGATCGTGCGGAACTGAAAGCAGAATTTTCAATTCCTGCGCATTTGGAATTAAGTCTTGTAATGGCGCTCGGTTATCCGGCGCAAAAACCGGTAGCTGTAGAGATGGCTTCCCAAGATGCATATCGGTATTGGTTGACGCCTGATGGAATTCTGCATGTACCCAAACGGCCGCTGGATGAGATTATTATTGGGGACTAGAGAGCTATACTATACAGGTTTGAAGGATTGCTGTGTGGAAAAAAAGAGTAAAGAACAGATAACCTGTGTTATTTAGGTTACAATAAGTGCCGCTGATAAAGAACCCGTTACGAATTTTGAACCTGGTTCACTCTGCTAATTTCTGTGAAAAATAGACTTTTTTTCAACTGCTCTTGACAGACACTCTGAAAGTGCGTATACTAAATAAAAGGTGAATCCGAAAAAAAGGAGTTATGGATATGAAGAGAATCCGTACGATTGAAACTCGCGATTTGAATAAGTCTGTTAAGACCGGCGGTTGCGGCGAATGCCAGACCTCCTGCCAGTCGGCTTGCAAGACCTCCTGTGGGGTTGCCAATCAGGCTTGCGAGAACAAAAATAAGTAAGCAAGTAAAAACAGGATCAACAGGAGCTCATAATTTTAATTATGGGCTCCTGTTTCCATGTGAGGTAGATTGAAGATGATACATCAGTATAAATTAAATGGATACAATATTGTACTTGACGTTTTTTCCGGTTCCATACATATCGTGGATGATGTTGCTTATGACCTGATTGCCGGATATGAAACCCAATCTCGGGAAATGCTGATTACGCAAACGTTGGAAAAGTATGCCGAGAATTCTGCTATAACACGAGACGAAATTGAAGAATGTCTTGCCGATATAGAAACGCTCAAAAACGAAGGAAAATTATTTTCCGAGGATGCATTTGCCGGGATTGCCAAGGTTTATCGCAAACGCAATTTTGCTATAAAAGCGTTATGCCTACATGTAGCGCATACCTGTAATTTAAACTGTTCCTATTGTTTTGCAAGTCAGGGAAAGTATCATGGTGAACGAGCCATCATGTCCTATGAAGTGGGCCGTCGCGCCATCGATTTCCTGATTGAAAATTCTGCCGGGCATCATAATCTGGATATTGATTTTTTTGGCGGGGAACCGCTGATGAACTGGGAAGTTGTTAAACAGCTGGTGGCATATGGCCGTGAACAGGAAAAACTGCATGATAAAAGGATTCGGTTTACGCTTACAACCAACGGTGTGCTGCTGGACGATGAAGTCACCGAATTTTGTAATCGGGAAATGTATAATGTTGTACTTTCCCTTGACGGCCGACAAGACGTTCACGATCGTTTCCGCCGGGATTATGCGGGAAACGGAAGTTATCAAAAAGTAATTGAAAATTTCCGCCGTTTTGTTGCCGGACGTGGGAACCGCAGCTATTATATGCGCGGTACATATACGCATTACAATACGGATTTTTTGCAAGATATTTTGCATATGGCCAATCTTGGTTTTACAGAATTAAGCATGGAACCGGTTGTCTGTGCACCAGGTGATCCCTGTGAACTGACACAACAGGATCTGCCGGTTTTATTTCGGCAGTATGAGGAATTAGCATGTGAAATGATCCGCAGGGAAAAAGAAGGCCGGGGTTTTACATTTTATCATTATATGCTGGATTTAACGGAAGGTCCGTGTATTTATAAACGGGTTTCTGGTTGCGGATCAGGTACGGAATATCTTGCCGTGACGCCTTGGGGCGATTTGTACCCCTGTCATCAGTTTGTTGGTGACGAGGATTATAAAATGGGGGATATCTATACAGGTGTGACCAATACCGCGCTGCGTGAGAAGTTTGCTTCTACCAATGCCTATACCCGTCCTGGTTGTGAAACTTGCTGGGCTAAACTGTATTGTGCCGGCGGATGCGCAGCCAATGCCTATCATGCCACAGGGGATATCCAGGGTGTCTATGAATATGGCTGCGAACTGTTCCGAAAGCGGATAGAATGCGCAATTATGCTGAAAATTGCATTGATGGAAGAGAAAACAGAGCAGAAAGATCCGGGAAACAATTGAATTTTGTTTTCTGTTTAAAAGATCTCAGAAAAGTCATGGCATTTAAGATTATGAAAACCCGCAGCCGGGAGCCAATGCTTTCGTGCTGCGGGTTTGTCGGGTTTTTTTGTACAATTTAAGTTGACAAGTCAACATTTCTGTTCTATAATGCTGACTTGCCAACATTGGAAAAAAGGGGGCAGGAAAGATTGCCGGAATATTTGGAAGATGCGATTGCATTGCCGGAACTTGATCGGTTTGAAGAATTTGTCCGCCTGATTTCCGGACTTAACAAGCAGATTCAAAAGATCAAAAACTTGGAAATGCGGGAATTTGGTTTAAAAGGGCCCCATGTGATGAGCTTATTTTATCTGTCCCGGCATAAAGAAGGGCTGACGGCTGCACAACTGTGCCGCTTGATGGCGATTGATAAGGCTGCAGTGTCCCGTATTTTGACGCAGCTGCGGGAACAAGACCTGATTACATATCCGGAAACCGTTCACCGGTATCGTGTACGGGCAATTTTGACTTCAACCGGCAGCCGTATTGCATTTCAGATCCGTTTGCTAATTCGAGATATTGTTGTGCAGGTAGATAACGGAATAGACACTGCTGGGCGGGAAGTGATGTATGCCGGTTTGCACCGCATCTCGGACAATTTGAAGACGATCGCCCTGGTTTCCGCATCCGGGGCAGCGAAAGAACGTAAAAACACAGGAGAACAGATATGAAGATACGTATTATAACCGATTCTGCATCCGACTTGGCGGGCGGAAGCCTGCAAGGAGTGACCGTGTTGCCGATGAATATACATTTTGGTACAGAAGAATTTCTGGACGGTGTGGATTTGTCGCATTATGAATTTTATGAAAAACTCATTGAATGTGATACCTTGCCGGCAACGAGCCAGGTTCCTCCTTTTGCGTTTACAGAGGCTTTTGCAGCGGCACAAGCGGCGGGGGAAACCGTGATTGTGATAACCATATCTTCTCGTCTTTCGGGAACCTATCAAAGCGCCAGTATTGCTGCGCAGGAGTATGACGATGTGTATCTTATTGATAGTGAAACGGTATGTGTCGGCCAGCGGATTTTGGTGGAGTATGCAGTGCGCCTGATGCAGCGTGGTATGGATGCAAAAACGATTGTGGAGGCGCTGGAAAGAGAAAAGAAAAAGGTTTGTCTGGTTGCGCTTTTGGATACCCTGGAATATTTACGGCGTGGTGGGCGAATCTCAAAGACCAAAGGTATTGTAGGTGAAATGCTTGCTATAAAACCAGTAATCGGAATCAAAAATGGAGAAGTGGTGATGCTGGGCAATGCGCGAGGATCTAAAAATGGCAATAATTTGTTAAATCAGCAGATTGCAGCTGCAGGTGGAATTGATTTTTCCATGCCGTATGCATTGGGGTATACGGGTTTAGATGATACGCTTTTGCAAAAGTATATTCGTGACAATGCCCACATCTGGCAAGAACATACAAAGACGCTTCCGATCGGCACGGTAGGCGGCACCATCGGTACGCATGCAGGACCAGGTGCTATTGCGGTTGCGTTTTTCCGAAATACAGCAACATGATAATAAAATAAAAAGCCGGATAACGCAATAATTTGTGTTATCCGGCTTTTTCTATACAAAATGATTTTTAGTTGTGACAAGTAGGATTTCCACAATCGTGATGACTGCAGTTGCCTTGGGCATGTGCATGATGGTTACAAACCACATCCGGATCGTACTGCAATCGGCCAGCCAGCAGTTCTGCAACCGCTGCATCTGCATTCCCGGATACACCGCCATACAACGCAATGCCGGCCTCATCCAGTGCTCTGCGTGCACCGCCTCCGATACCGCCGCAGATTAACGTATCCACACCGTGCTCTTTCAAAAAATCTGCAAGCGCAGAATGTCCGCTGCCCTGCGTGTCATAGATTTCCGATGCTGTTACTTTTCCGTCTGCTGTTTCGTATAATTTGAAAGCTTCTGTATGCCCGAAATGCTGAAATACTTCTCCATTTTCATATGTTACCGCTATTTTCATTTTTATCGCTCCTTTTGCTGCATCGTTTTTTATTAAAACGTTAAATTTCTATTCTATCGCCGCAATGAATTGCAGACAGCTGATCAGACATCTGTTGCTTTAAAAAAGCATATGACCATTCGCCTGTACAGTGACAGGTAAAGTATCTGGTTTGAGAATGCTGTAAAAATTTTGCAATTTTTTCAAGTTCCACAGTTCCATTGTCTTGTAAATTCAACGATTTTAGATGAAATCCTCCAATATAGATGTCCGGGTGAAGCCAACGAATCACATTGATAATCCCTTTGTGGGTACAGCCGCCAAAAACGATGCGTTTGCCGTCTTCCTGTATCAATAGGTATTGCTCATGTAAGAAAGGATCAGGTACAAATTTACCGTTTTTCTTTTGCTTCATCCCAATATTTCCCGGCACTGAGACAGAAGGCATCCCGAAACAGGTTGTCAATTGTATGGTATCCTCCAGCTGAGTCTGATTGCCGGTAAAAACAAGCTGCGGATGGGAAGCAAGGGAAGGATCAAGGCCAATATAGCGGTCACCGGAATAATAGGGAAGAAAAGCATATTGGCTGATATAAATGGGGGCATGCGAATTGCGCGAAATAAAGGTATGCAATCCACCGCCATGGTCATAATGACCATGAGAGATTACAGCGAAGTCGGCCTGAGAGAGATCTATGCCAAGTTTATCCGCATTTTCTGCAAACAATGTGCCCTGCCCGGTATCAAATACAATTTTTTTGTATGTCGTTTCAATGTATAGGCTCAGACCATGCTCTGCATGCAAAGTTTTATTTTGGGAAGTGTTTTCACTTAAAACGGTAATTTTCAAACTGGTGGCTCCTTTTGCAGGCATTGAGACGATTGATATTCTGTGTTACGATGGCGAGGACAGCCCCCGCATCCGCAACGATCCTCTTTACCGTCACATAAGCGATAATCACCGCCTTCAATACGAAGTGTTTTTCCTTCAACCAGCATATCTGCCAGCTTTTTTCTTGCGGTATTATAAATTTGCTGTACGGTCGTACGGGCAATCTGCATATATGCACCGCAGGCTTCCTGTGAGAAACCTTCTCGGTCAATAAGACGGATCGTTTCATATTCGTCTACAGTTAGTGTAATAATGTGCTCGTCTTTTTGCGCTCCCAGGGGGGAAAACGATTGCATTTTGGGTAGGGAGCAGACTTTTCGGCATTTTTTTGGTCTGGGCATAAATTCACCTGCTTATAAATGGCATATGTCATTTATAAGCAGGATAACATATTTTATGGCATATGTCAAGAATTCATCTAAATATTTGACGTAATATAGATTTGGATAAAATCGGCAAAAACATGGATCGGAATGATTATATAATTGGTAATAAAAATTATATAAATCTATTGACAAATTTTCAAATGTATATTACAATAGGGAGCGTAGAAAAGGAGTGGAAATATGAAAAAGACTTTATATTCCCTGATGCTTTCGGATGATGTAGTACGGGAAATTGATTTAATTGCGCATAATAGAGGAACCAATCGTTCCAATTTGATTAATCAGATACTGGCAGAATATGTTTCCATAATGACGCCGGAAAAGAGGATTGAAGATATTTTTCGGGCGGTTGAATCGCTGATGGCGCCAAATCGGGAGCTAGTTGCTTTTGCCTACCCAAATCAGACGACGATGTCGTTGAAAAGCAGTTTGGAGTACAAATATCGCCCAACTGTCAAATATGAAGTGCAGATGTATCGAGATGGGGGAGGTGCGCTTGGGGAATTAAGCGTAATTTACCGGACGCAGTCTGCTGCATTAATTCAGACGCTTACTGGTTTTTTCAAAGTTTGGGCGCAGTTGGAACGCAGTTATCTTCCTTCACGTGGCGCAGTGATCCCGCAATATGCGCTATATGATAATCGTTTTACACGCAGTTTTTCGGTTGCGCATGATAAAAACTATAATATCAATGATATTGCCGGGGCGATTTCGGATTATATTAAACTTTTTGATGGCTGTATGAAGTATAGCATTAGCGGAAATGCCACGCTGAAAGATCTTGAAAGGCGTTATTTGAATTATCTTAAAACAGAGCCGATTATTCTTTGAATATGCATGCCTACAATATAGGGACACTTTGAAACCTGTATAAGTGGACGGACAGGAAGGTGAAAGAAATGAATGCACAGAAATTTACGCAAAAAGCTTTGGAAACCATTAACCAGGCACAAAATATTGCAATAGAGAATCATAATCAGGCGGTTACGCCGGAACATTTGCTGTATGCGCTGCTTGATGCGGATGGAGGGTTGATTCCCTCGCTGATGCGCCGGCAGGGAATTGATCCGGACATGTTGCTTGGGGAGCTGGATACGATCATTACAAAACTTCCGCAGGTGAGCGGTTCCGGCGTTGAACCCGGGAAAATATATATTTCTCAGGAAACCGAGCGAATCTTGCTTACGGCGGAGAAATTGGCGGACCGCGGAAAAGATGATTATGTTTCCGTTGAACATATCATGCTGGCGATTTTTGATCATCCCACGGCTTCGCTGCGGGATTTGTTCCGGCGCCGTGGCATAACGCGCCAAGCTTTTTCCGAAGAACTTGCGAAAGTAAAAACCAGCCGCGTTACGAGCGACAATCCCGAAGCGACCTATGAAGCGTTGGAAAAATACGGGACGGATCTGGTTGCGCGTGCACGGGACGGGAAACTTGACCCGGTAATTGGCCGTGATACGGAAATCCGAAATGTGATCCGTATTCTTTCCCGTAAGACCAAGAATAACCCAGTAGTTATTGGTGAACCGGGCGTTGGTAAAACAGCTATTGCGGAAGGCCTTGCGCAGCGCATTGTACGGGGTGATGTTCCGGAGGGACTCAAGGATAAGACTATTTTTGCACTGGATATGGGCGCGCTGATCGCTGGGG
>CALWJF010000007.1 GCA_944380935.1 uncultured Clostridia bacterium | reverse complement strand
CATAAGGCATCCTGCTGCGGCGTCGTTAGATTTAGTTTTTCACTCAAACGACGCAGCTCGGAGATATTTTTTTCGCGGATATATTGTAGAATTTCTGAATAATATTCTGGTGTGATAGCCAGCATTTCCAATACCCCGGAAATCAAGCCCAGATGGGATATATCCAGAACATAATCCGCACTGACTAATGCCAGGCTTTTTGCAGCAAGGGATATCACTTCACAAATATTATAGATATCTACATCCCCGATGCATTCTAGCCCAGTCTGCATCAGTTCCCGAAATGAAGATCCGCTTTTCTCACAACGAAAAACATTTTCCTGATAATAAAATTTATTAACTGTTCCTGGAACGCCCGTACTGTTTTTTATAATGGAAATGGTTACATCTGGTTTTAAAGCGAGGAGTGTACCGTCTGCATCCGTAAAAGTGATCATACGGTCGCTAACTAAAAAATCTCGATTATGAATATAAAGGTCATATCGTTCAAACCGACTCATTTTAAAACGCTGGTATCCATATTGATCAAAAAGTTGGCGCATCTGAAAAACAGCACGTTCTTCAATTCGATAGCTTTGCAAATTGAGATCCATATGATATCTCCCTTGTTCTATTTTTGTATATCATCATGCTACCACATTACCATGGTAAAGTCAACTATAATATATAGATTTATAAAAAACGGCAAACAGACGGAAAAAAACAGACAATACGAAACAGGGTCTGGATAGGTTACCAAAGTACGTTTTTATTTTACGGGAAGTAAAAGTAAAAAATGAGTATCACACTTTCGTTATAAATGTTAGAGTTGATTGCGCATATTTTGCAAGATTTGGCAAAAATTACAATTGACTTCGTGTGGGAAAGGGAATACACTGAACATAGATTTTTGGGGAAGGTATAGAGTAATGACGAAAAACTTTGCATTTGCATACTTTTACTTTTACTTTTATTTTGGAAAGTAAAAGTATTGTTTGCTGCAAAGATTTCAGATATAAGAAACACATTAAGAAGTTCGGTGTGTAGTATCTCAGGCCTGCGGCAGACAAACCGCAGGCCTTTTTCGTTGAAAAATTTTAAGAAGGGAAGATAAAAATGATTGCTGTACTCAAAAAGGATACTTCGGAAAAACAGCTTTCCGGACTGATTGAATGGCTGAAGATGATGGGCCTTGATGTCCATATTTCGAAAGGAAAATATCAAACAATTGTCGGTCTGATCGGGGATACCAGCCGTGTAGATATCGAACTTTTACAGAGCTTGGAAATTGTAGACACTGTCAAGCGGATATCAGAGCCGTTCAAAAGCGTAAACCGTAAATTTCATCCCGATGATACGATTGTAGATGTATCTGGTGTAAAGATCGGTGGCGGAAATTTCGTTGCAATTGCCGGCCCTTGTTCTGTAGAATCGCCGGAACAGATTTCCGAGGTGGCAGCAAGCGTCAAAGCTTCCGGAGCTTCCCTTCTTAGAGGGGGAGCATTCAAGCCGAGGACCTCACCTTATGATTTTCAGGGGTTGAAAGCGGAGGGCATTGAGATGCTTCGTGAAGCGAAGAAAGCGACGGGCCTTCCAATTGTTTCCGAAATTATCAGTATAAATTATCTGCCGCTTTTTGAAGATGTAGATCTGATCCAGGTGGGTGCCCGAAACATGCAGAACTTCGAGCTGCTGCGTGAACTTGGCAGAATAAAAAAGCCGATTTTGCTCAAACGAGGATTGGCCAATACGCTGAAGGAGCTTTTAATGAGCGCCGAATATATTATGGCCGGCGGTAACGAACAGATTATCCTATGTGAACGCGGGATTCGTACGTTTGAGACATATACAAGGAATACTTTAGATTTGTCCGCGGTACCCATGCTGCATGAACTGACGCATCTTCCGGTGATTATAGATCCAAGTCATGCAACAGGGAAGGCAAGCCTGGTGCGTCCGATGGCGCTTGCGGCAACAGCAGCCGGTGCAGATGGCTTAATGATCGAAGTACACAATAATCCGCAAAAAGCGCTTTGCGATGGTCCACAGTCCCTAACACCGGAGCAGTTTGCAGATGTGATGAAATCGGTTTGCGCGATTCGCGCGGTGGTGGCCGGATGACAGTCGGGATTATTGGACTTGGATTAATCGGTGGCTCTCTTGCCAAAGCATATAAAGCGCAAGGCGCACAGATTTATGGATTTGATCAGGATGCAAGCGCAATGGCATTAGCAACAGCTGATGCTGCAATTGACGGAACATTGACCAGCGAAACAATCTCAGTGTGTGATCTGCTTTTTATAGCACTTTATCCGCATGCTGCGATTGTGTGGCTGGAAGAAATGGCACCGTGGATCCGGAAAGATGCTGTTGTAATAGATGCCTGCGGTGTAAAACAGGAAGTTTGCAAAGCTGGTATGGCACTTGCTCAGCGTTACGGTTTCCTGTTTGTCGGCGGACATCCGATGGCAGGTACACACCGATCTGGATATGCATTTTCCCGGGCAGATCTATTTACAGGCGCATGGATGATAATCATTCCGCCGGTGTTTGATGATATGGCATTGTTCGTACGAATCAAAGCATTACTTGAACCTATGAAACTTGGCCATATAAAAATTTGTACAGCAAAAACCCATGACGAAATGATCGCCTATACTTCGCAAATGCCGCATATTGTTTCCAATGCTTTTGTGAAGAGTCCATATTATGATAACCATGAGGGCTTCAGTGGAGGGAGCTTTCGAGATTTTACACGAGTAGCAGAATTAAATGCGCATATGTGGTCGGAACTTTGTCTGTACAATCGAGAAGTTTTAATGGAAGAACTTTCACGATTAAAAGCGCACTTGGAAGATTATCGTGCGGCACTGGAAGCGCGCGACCAGGAGACGCTTGAAAAACTTTTCCGTGAAGGGAGCGAACAAAAAACCGGGAAAAAGCAAGGAAAATAGAAATAGGAGCTAAAACCATGGAAAAAATTATAGTAAAAGCATCTAGAACATATCAGGTATCAATAGGAAGAGGGCTTTTTTCTCAACTGTGCGCCCTTACCCCGTGCCATCCTGGTATAGCAGTAATTGTTAGCGACGAGGTTGTTGCTCCCTGGTATATGGAGATGGTAAGCGCTGCATTAAAAGCAGGCGGTTACCATGTTAAAAATTTTATTGTTCCACAAGGAGAGCGTGCAAAAAGTTTTATATGGTATGAAAAACTTCTCTCTTTTCTTGCAGATGCGCATATTACGCGTTCCGATGTAATCTTTGCACTCGGTGGCGGTGTTGTGGGTGATTTGTCCGGGTTTGTAGCGTCCAGTTATTTACGCGGAATCCCCTATATACAGTTGCCGACCACGTTGCTGGCGGCAGTAGATTCCTCGGTGGGTGGGAAGACAGCGATCAACCTCCCAGAGGGGAAAAATTTGGTTGGAGCGTTTTATCAACCGTATGCGGTAATTATGGATACAAATTCCTTGCAAACGCTGGACGCAGATATTTTTGCCGATGGTTGTGCAGAAATTATAAAATATGGTCTATTAGCAGATGAATCGTTATTTAAACTGCTTTCCCAGCATGTTTTGACAAAGAACCGTGAAGATACAGCACTTTTGGAAACAGTTATCGCTCGATGTGTGGCGATTAAGCGGGATATTGTTGCCCAGGATGAGCGGGATACTGGAATACGCAATTTATTAAATCTTGGCCATACGTTTGGACATGCAATTGAGAAATGCAGCGGTTTTTCTATTCGGCACGGACATGCCGTAGCAGCCGGTATGGCAATGGTCACTCGGGTTGCAGTTCGGCATGGTATATGTGACAACCAGGTTTTGGAAAAACTGAAATCTGTGCTGCAAGAGTATGGACTACCAGTGTCAAGTGAGTTTTCCCCGGACAGTTTGCTTTCTGCGCTTCGTTCTGATAAAAAAATAAACGGGAATGTGTTGCGTCTTATTCTTCCGCAACATATTGGAAGCTGTAGGATTGAGGAAATTCCCCTTGATAAGCTTGATCAATATTTAATTGGGTAACAATGATGGTAATAACACTTTATCATCCGGACCCACCGGATTGTGTACAGGCAGTCTCTTCTAAATCAGACGTTCACCGCTTGCTGATTTGTGCGGCACTGGCGAATGCACCGACAGAGCTCAAATGCCCGGACCGCAATGCAGATATTTTAGCTACAGTACGTGTATTGACTGCATTGGGTGCAAATATCTCATATCAAAATTCCATCTATACGGTCTATCCGATAGAATCATTGCCGGATAGCGAACTATTGCTTGACTGTGGCGAAAGCGGTTCCACATTGCGTTTTATTCTGCCGGTTACTGCAGCGCTTGGTCTATCAGCACATTTGTATGGACACGGTCGGCTGCTTGAACGACCCATACAGCCATTAATTGATTGTTTAACTGAACATGGTGTGCAAATCCAGGTAAAAACGGATGGAATTTTCTTACAGGGAAAGCTTACACCGGGAAAGTATACCATAGCGGGAAATGTTTCTTCCCAGTATATAACCGGCCTGTTGTTGGCACTGCCTTTGTTGGATTCACCAAGCCGGATCGAATTGACCAGCAGGCTTGAAAGCGCACCTTATATCGATTTGACTCTGGATGCATTGTCCCGATTCGGCGTGGAAGTCTGTGCGAATGCATGGGGATATGCTGTCAATCCAGGACGTTTCCAAACGCCCGGACAGCTTTGTGCGCAGGGAGATTGGTCGGGTGCCGCATTCTGGCTTGCCTGCGGAGCGCTCGGTCCGCATCCGGTACGGGTTGAAGGTCTTAATCTGAATTCCCGACAGGGAGATCGGGAAATTTGTACGCTCTTGTCCCGTTTTGGTGCAAAAGTTACTATGGATGCACATGGGGTGACCGTATCTCCGGCGCCACTGCATGGCATAGCCATTCAGGCACAGGATATACCAGATCTAGTGCCTGTACTTGCCGTTGTAGCAACTGCGGCGCAGGGAGAAACTTGTATTACCGGAGCGGGACGGCTACGGATGAAGGAAAGCGATCGTATTGAGACAGTATGCGCACTTGTGCGAGCATTGGGAGGAAAAGTAGAAGAACTCCCAGACGGATTGCGTGTTTGGGGAAGTGGACAGTTGCGTGGCGGGATTGTTAACGGGGCAAATGATCACCGTATTGTTATGAGCGCAGCAGTTGCGGCACTGATTTGTAGAGAACCGTTACAAATCTGCGGTGCACAGGCAGTTGAAAAATCATATCCGAATTTTTTTGAGCTATACCGACGAAGATGCAGGCAGAAATGAGGGTTATATGTCAGGAACTTTTGGAAACAAATTAAAAATTTCAATATTTGGCGAATCTCATGGTGCGGCAATCGGTTTGTTGGCAGATGGATTCCCGGCGGGAGAAAAGATCGATTTAGAGGAGTTATCCCGTTTCCTTTCGCGACGTAGTGCAGTTGGCAAATCATATGCCACAGGCCGTAAAGAGGCTGATACTCCGCGTTTTTTATCCGGTTTTTTGAACGGACGGATTTTGTCTTCTCCGCTTTGCGTAATGATAGAAAATACGGCCCAGCATTCGTCGGATTATGATGTGCTGCGTGATATTCCGCGTCCGGGTCATGCAGATTATGCTGCTTATTGCAGGCATGGTCAGAATGTAGATCTGCGTGGCGGGGGACATTACTCCGGGCGCTTGACTGCGCCGTTATGCGTAGCCGGAGGGATTGCAATTCAAATTTTGCACAGGCGTGGCATCGAAGTGTTTGCACATATCTATAATTTGCATGACATTGCAGATTTGCCTTTTGATCCGGTAGCGGTTGGGGCATGCGAACAGGACCGGCTGGCACAATCGCCATTCCCTGTATTGGATACGCAGGCAGGGGATGCAATGCTGGAAGCGATCTTTGAAGCCAAAAGCCATTTGGATTCCATTGGAGGCGTCATTGAATGTGCGGTAACCGGACTTGCGCCCGGAAGCTGTGGCGAGCACATGTTTGATGGGCTAGATGGACATATTGCACAGGCACTGTTTGCAGTTCCCGCCGTCAAAGGAGTGGAATTTGGTGCCGGATTTGCCTGCACACAGTTGTATGGAAGCGAAAATAATGATCCTTTTACTATAAATCAGGATGGAAAAATTACCTGTACCCGTAATAACCACGGAGGCATACTTGGCGGAATGGCTTCTGGAATGCCGGTCATTGTGCGTGCAGCGGTAAAGCCGACGCCGTCGATTTATAAACTTCAGCCGAGTGTATCCATTCGAGAAAACCGTGATGTGCCGCTTGAAATTCAGGGTAGACATGATCCGTGTATTGTCCCACGGGCTGTTCCCTGCATAGAAAGCGCTGTGGCATTGGCAGTGCTCGATGCATTATTGGATTCCCAAAAAAGTTTTTAGACAATAAATACAAAAAATAAAAAGGTGGAAAGGAATATGAGCCAGAATTTGGATACACTGCGTCAGCAGATCGATGAAAAGGACCAACTGCTTTTGAAAACTTTTCAGGATCGTATGGCAATTTCTCTTGCGATTGCAGATTACAAAAATCAAAATAATCTTCCGGTCTATGCGCCGGAACGGGAACGTGCACTGCTGGATAAGCTGACAAAACAGGCAAATCCGGAATTTCGCAGTTATGTACGCGCTTTTTTCCTTGATATAATGCAACTGAGCAAATCCGCACAATACCGTGCAAATGAAGAAGATAAATACACGCAAATTTTGCAGTCAGCATTAGCAAATTCTCCCAAGATGCTGGAACAGGGGCAAATGGTGGCTTGCCAGGGTGTAGAGGGAGCTTATTCACAGCAGGCAGTGGAAACGATGTTTGATTTCCCAAATATTCTGTATTTTTCTACTTTTGAAGGTGTTTTTCGTGCAATTGATTCAGGGTTGTGCCACTATGGTGTGCTTCCCATTGAAAATTCTACAGCAGGTTCCGTGGGTGCCGTATATGACTTAATGCTAAAATACAATTTTTCTATTGTTAAAAGCTGCCGTGTTAAAGTTGACCACTGCCTGTTGGCTCCAAAAGGTGTACGGCTTGAAAATGTGCATGAAATTTTTTCACATGAGCAAGCGATCAACCAATGCGGCGAATTTCTCTCTGCATTGGGGAAAAATGTTAAAATTACGTCTGTGCGCAACACGGCAGAAGCAGCAAAAATGATTGCTTTGGGCGAACGTCGCGATGTGGCTGCAATATCGTCCCATTCTTGTGCGGAATTGTATGGGCTTGATGTGTTGCGAGAGGATATTCAATCCAGCGGCAATAATCATACTCGATTCATTTGCATTTCGAAAAACCTGGAAATCCTTCCTGGTGCTGACCGTACAAGCCTGATGCTGACCTTGCCGCACCGGCCGGGTGCACTGTTTTCGGTTATGTCCAAGATCAATGCTTATGGGATCAATTTGGAAAAACTGGAAAGCCGTCCATTGCCCAATCGAGATTTTGAATTTATGTTTTATTTTGATTTGCGTACGCCGGTATATTCCGAAGATTTGGGCGGACTGCTGTCCCATCTGGAAAACTCCTGTGAAAGTTTCCGTTATCTGGGAAGCTATTTAGAATGCGTATGAAACCCTGCGGACTGTTAGGACGGAAGCTTTCGCACAGCTTTTCGCCGCAAATTCATGCATTATTGGGGAATTATCCGTATCAGCTTTTTGAGAAAGAACCAGAAGAAGTTGGTACATTTATCCACAGTGCGGATTATACAGCGCTCAATGTCACTGTACCATATAAAGAATTGGTAATTCCATTTTTGGATGCACTTACACCACAGGCAAGCAAAATCGGTGCAGTAAATACAATTCTCCGTCAAAATGGCCAGTTAATTGGAGAAAATACAGATTACTATGGATTTAAACAGATGCTGATGCATGCACAGGCTCAGGTGCAGGGAGAAAAAGCTTTAATTCTGGGCTCCGGAGGTGCGTCAAAAACCGTTCACGCTGTTCTTTCCGATTTGGGTGTATCACAGGTTATTACCATAAGCCGGCATGGAACCGATAATTATGATACGATTGAACGCCATTATGATGCAGGCTTGATCGTAAATGCTACACCTGTGGGAATGTATCCAGAAAATTATGCGGCTGTACTGGATCTTTCAGGATTTACGCGCTGTACCTGTGTGTTAGATCTGATATACAACCCAGCCAAAACCCGTCTGCTATTACAAGCGGAATCGCTTGGTATGCGCACACAGAACGGGCTTTGGATGCTGGTTGCACAGGCAAAACGTGCAGCTGAATTATTTATGCAAGATGCAATTCCCGATTCAAAAATCGGAGAAATTTATCGGACGCTATCTAGAGAAAGCCGAAATATTGTCCTGATCGGGATGCCTGGATGTGGAAAAAGCACAGTCGGAACGCTGCTCGCCGAACGTTCGGGACGTAAAATTTTTAGCCTTGATGCGGAAATTGAAAAAGAAGCCGGCATGTCGATTCCGGAAATTTTTGCCCGATATGGAGAGTCGCATTTCCGTACATTGGAAACAAACATACTGCGTAGAGTTGCGAAAATACCGGGGATTATTCTTGACTGTGGTGGAGGGATAGTGACTCGCCAGGAAAATGATGAAGCGCTGCAACAAAATGGTTTTGTTGTATTTATAAATCGGGGATGGCAGGATCTTCCAACAGATGGCCGGCCGCTGAGCCAGAAAAATGCGCTTTCAAATCTGTATGTGCAGCGGCTGCCACGCTATCGCGCGCTGTGCGATGTGGAAATTGATTCGCTAAGGTTAAATGCACAACAAACTGCGGAAAGAATTTGGGAGGCATTTACAGATGAAAATTCTTGTACTTAATGGCCCGAACCTGAATATGCTGGGGATTCGGGAACCGGATATCTATGGCAAACGTACATATGCTGATTTGGAAACATATATTCACAACGCAGCGGAGGAATTCGGCGCAGAAGTGGAAATTTTCCAATCGAATTATGAAGGGGAACTTGTAACCCATATTCAGAATGCCTATGGAAAAGTAGACGGTATTATTATCAATGCTGCTGCTTATACCCATACAAGCGTTGCAATCCTTGATGCAATCAAGGCAGTAGCGATACCTACAATAGAAGTACATTTATCGGATATTCAACAACGTGAAAGTTTTCGGCATCTGTCTTATATATCCATGGTGGCGCAACAAACAATTTGCGGGATGGGATTTGAAGGGTATCGAGAAGCAATTCGGCTGTTGTGCATGTGAAACAGACATTTTTCAAATTTGCAAAGGTAGTTTTTCAAGATCACTAAATTCAGCCGGCAATTCTAATATGCAGGGTTGAGATTAAAAGGGAGTATAGGTATGAAGATCACGCTTGTCCGCGCCGATCCGGCGGGTAATATTACAGCATTGGTCACAACCCCTATTGCCCCGCAGGATTACGCAACTGTGTCGGCATATATTTTACAGCACGGAATTGTACAGGCACAGCAGGTAGGATTTGTAACGGCTCCCCGTGTTGGAGGTGCCGTGCGATTGGAAATGATGGGCGGGGAATTCTGTGGGAACGCGTTGCGTAGTACAGGTCTGTATTGGGCACAAAACCAGAGTATGCAAGGGACATGCAGCATTGAAGTAGAAATCAGCGGAGCACATTGGCCCTTGACCGTTACCGTAGATCCGGTAACCGGATTTTCTAGTGCACAAATGCCGATCCCTAAGTTGATGGAAGAGCATGTGTTTTATGGGCGACGTTATATTCCAGTAATTTTAGAAGGAATTGTACATCTGATCTGCGATATTCCTCCTCAGGAAATAGAGGCACTGGATCGTACAATGCTGGAAGCTTGTGAACGTTTTCGTCGAGATGCCTGTGGCGTGATCTTTTTTGATGCGAAATCCAAATCGATGACCCCGGTTGTTTATGTAGCAAAGACAAGCAGTATAGTTTATGAGGGGAGCTGTGCGTCTGGAACTACAGCATTGGCAGCGGTTCTGGCATATCATGCGGCAGACGGTGTACATACATATCCTATTCGTCAGCCGGGCGGCGAGATTACGGCACTTGTCCGAAAATCCGGTGGCCGTCTTACCGATATTTCTATCGGTGGGATTGTCCATATTTCTGAACAAAGTGAATGGGAAATCCCTGTTTCAGATAATTACTTGCAAACACGACAATTTATCGAGGGTAAATCTGGAATGTAGGCCGATTCTGCGAAAGGTCGTTATAAAAAACCGCAGATTGCGGATATTTGAACGAATCCATAATCTGCGGTTTTTTCACATTTTTATTTCAGCGATTGTTATACATATCCAAAAATTGACGGGTACGCGCTTTTTCTGGATTGGAAATAACTTGTTCCGGGCTCCCTTCCTCGACAATTATACCACCATCCATGAAAATGACCCGGTCAGAGACTGCAGCGGCAAATTGCATCTCATGAGTTACTATGACCATCGTCATATGTTCTTCTGCAAGCTGTCGAATTACTTTTAAAACTTCAATTGTTAGTTCCGGGTCAAGTGCAGAAGTTGGTTCGTCAAAAAATAAAATTTCCGGATTCATGGCTAATGCTCGGACAATGGAAACACGTTGTTGTTGCCCACCAGAAAGCTGATAGGGATAGAAATCGGCTTTATCTGCAAGTCCCATTTTTTCCAATAGTGCCATCGCTTCTTCCCGGACTTCCGATTTTTGCCGGCCCTGTACCACGATTGGTGCATCCATAATATTTTTTAAAACAGAATAATGCGGGAACAAATTAAAATTTTGAAATACCAGACCGAAATACCCATGTATTTTTTTCATTTCTTCATGGGTACAATACGTAATTGCACCGGTTGCATCCTCCTGTGCCGCAACCTGCCCCATATATGAAATGAATCCACTGTCAATGGTTTCTAAAAATGTAGCACACCGCAATAATGTCGATTTCCCTGAACCGGAAGGACCAATGATGGAAACGACTTCACCACGCGTTACGGATAAAGAAATATCCCGAATAACAGATAATTCACCAAAGGATTTCCTAATATTTTTCATTTCCAGCAAATTCATGCGTATCGTCTCCTTTAGCGATAATAGGACATACTCTTTTCCATGCGCTCCATTGCAAAAGCAACAGCGTAGTTCATAATATAATAAAAAACACCGGCGATTAAAAACGGCATGAAAGAGGTCTGTGAACTCGAAATTTGTTTGGCGATGGAAAATACTTCCTGATATGCCAACGAAAAGGCAAGAGAAGTATCTTTGACTAACGTAATAACTTCATTGGTGACGGCCGGAAGAATTCGTTTGACCACTTGTGGAAGAATAATTCGAAAAAAGGTCTGTACTTTGGTATAACCGAGCACTTTTGCTGCTTCATATTGGCCTTGTGGCATAGATTCTATCCCGGCACGGAAGATTTCACCAAAATAAGCCGCATAATTAAACGCAAATCCGAGGATAATCGCCGTAAAGCGGTAACCACGGATCGGGATCTGGAACAGATAAAAAGGGCCGAAATACCATACGAGTAGTTGCAACATCAGCGGTGTACCGCGCATGATGGAAATATAAACCTTAACGATGTTGCGGAGAATAGGATTTTTTGACATGCGCCCAAAAGAGACTAAAAAACCAAGAGGAAGAGAAAATAGCAGGGTTAGAAAAAAAATGGCGCAGGTTTTCAACATTCCGGAAGACATCGTCTCGAGCATTGTAAAAAAAGACATGAAAACCTCCAACAACAGGCTTAAGATTTTGCGATCTTAAGCCTGTTGTATGTGTTTGTTATAAATTTATTTTATTCGGCGTTTTTACCCAGGCAAAGGAAATCTGCGATTTCCGGATAATTTTCTGCGATTTCATCAAAGGTCCCGTTTTCTGCAAGTGCTTCAAGTGCACCGTTTATCTGATCACACAATTCCTGATCATCCAGACGGAAACCAATAGCATACGTCTCGCTGCCCAGTTCTTCCTCCAGAACTACAAACCCTTCGTTATCCTGCATCAGGAACTGTGCGACAGGCATATCAATTGCAATCGCGTCAATCGCGCCGGCTTTCAGGTCATTGAAAGCAACCGTATAGGTTTCATACTGCAAAAGTTCACCAAAAGTTGCTGCCAATTCCGCTGCACTGTCTTCTAGAAGGGAAAGTGCCGAGGTTGCGACTTGTACACCAACAAGTTTTCCAGATAGATCAGCAAGCGTTTCAATACCACTGTCGGCAGAAGTCAGAATTACTTGAATGTTGTTAGAATAGGGGATTGACCATAGATAATCGTCTTCACGACCTTCTACTGTAAAACCGGACCAAATACAGTCACAGGCGCCGGAGGTAAGTTCTGCGTCTTTCGCATCCCAGTTAAATGGAACTGCTTCATACCCCCATCCAAGATATTCACATACAGCTTGACAAACCTCAACGTCAAATCCGCCAATACTGCCATCATCCTGTAAATAGGAATAGGGGGGATAGTCGAGATCGAATCCATGTTTGAATGTATAAGCTTCGCCGTCTGTGTTCCCATCATTGCCGCTTTCCTCTGCTGGAGCAGAACAGGCGGCAAACAATGCGAGACAGAAAATAGATGCCAACAAGAGCGCAAGGAATTTCTTTTTCATATAAACCTCCAAAGTTTTGCTTTTGATATAATGTATTTTATCATATTAGCAAGATAAAGCAAGTCCTCAGTTGTGGTTTTTTTGTTGAAAAATTCTCAATTTCAATCTGAAAAAATTGTTATTTTTTACAAACAAAACAGCAGTCCGGTGAATTAATAGTATGAAGAGAATTTTCAATCCAACAAAAATGGCAAAAAGACGCTGTTTATCAGATAAAAACAGCGTCTTTTTTAAAAACCACCTTAATTGTTGCGAAATCGTCTAACGTCTGGGAGCCAAAAACGCTCCGGCAATCGATCCAGCCGCGCAGCATCCTATTGTACCCAAAATACTTCCTGTAAATGAGCTGCCGGGGAAGAAAATAGCGCTCAGTAACATAAGCAGCAGAAAAAACAGGGCACCGCCCATTAAACCAAAAAGAAGCATTTGTTTACCCGCACGTTTTGCCGTCAGAAGTCCGGCTAAAAAAGCGCCGGGAATAGCTGTGAGATAACCAATCTCTGCCACCGCTTCGGATAAAACCCCATTTGCAATTAAAATGGACAGCACAAATGCAAATAGCAAAGATAGAATCAATCCAACTGCAGCGGCAATAAGCCCGGAACATATGTAGCTTACGATTTGTGAGTTTTGCATATCTGTACGATCTTTCATAAAAAAACCTCCGGTTCCATATTCATTAGAATATATTCCGGAGGTTTTTTAATTAGCACAAAAGTTTATTCGTCGTCAGAAACCGTTTCTTCTTTACTCAGTACAGCCCAACGTTCTACGCGAATCTTCACGGAGTCGGCTCCGGTTTGAATGGTCAACTGTTGGTCCTTTATATTCGTGATTTTTCCAATAATACCGCCGCGAGTTGTAATAATATCGCCAACCTTTAAATTGTTACGCATTTCCTGATCGGCTTTATCCTTTTTTTTCTGTGGACGGATAAGGACAAAATAAAAAACAACAATAACCAATACAAACGAAAGGAGCGAAAATAACGTTTCCGTCATGGTGGGTGCTTCACCTGTTGCAGTAGAAGTGGAGGCGAACAAAAGCGCGGGGAAAAATTTCATTGTAGTGTCTCCTTTAAATGTTTTTCCTTACAGCTTCCATTTGGGAAACCTAGTAATATAGTTATTATACAAAGAAAGAAAAGGAATTACAAGTCCTTTTTGGAGAATTTACAGGCATGTATTGTCATGCACGATCAAACTAACGCCATCCATTTGAGCAGGCTGATCGATTTTTAAAAGCTCCAGCATCGTTGGTATAATGTCAGCGAGCTTGCCACCTTTTTCACGGAGGTGAATATCGCCGGCACCGACAATGCAGAAAGGAACTAAGTTTGTCGTATGGGCGGTAAAAGGTGTCACGCCATCTGCATCAAGCATCTGTTCGGCATTGCCATGATCTGCTGTAATAACAGCAATACCATCATGGGCGCGGATCGCATCTACAACACGGCCAACACAGGTGTCTACAGCCTCCACGGCAGCTTTTGCCGCTTCAAAAACACCTGTATGTCCAACCATATCGCAGTTTGCGAAATTAAGAATAATTGCGCTGTAAATACCTGAATCGATGCGACGGATGACCTCGTCTGTAACGGTATAGGCGCTCATTTCCGGCTGTAAATCATAAGTCGGGACATTTGGAGAGTCAATCATCACACGATCTTCACCATCAAACACAGTTTCTTCGCCGCCGTTAAAGAAATAGGTTACATGTGCATATTTGGTATATTCTGCAATACGCAGCTGCTTCAGTCCGCGTTTTGCGATCACTTCGCCAAATGGCATATCAATGCGCTTCGGAGCATAAGCAATGTGCACATTCGGCATGGAAGCGTCGTACTGCGTCATGCAGACATAATAAAGCGGGAAATAAGCGCGGCGCTCGAATCCGTTAAATTCCGGATCTACAAAGCTGCGAGTAATCTCGCGGGCGCGGTCAGGACGGAAATTGAAGAAAATCACCGAATCATTAGCGCTGATCTTCGCGTCTGTACAGACGATCGGATGAATAAATTCATCCGTTATTCCCTGTGCATAACTTGCTTCAACTGCTGCTACCGGATCAGAATTTTGTACGCCTTCACCATAGACCATGGCTGCATATGCTTGACTGACGCGGTCCCATTTTAATTCACGATCCATCGCATAATAACGGCCCATAACCGTAGCAATCTGTCCGACACCTAATTCCTGGGTCTTGGCAACACATTCCCGTACAAAGGCAGCGCCCGATTCAGGCGGTACATCGCGGCCATCCGTAATCGCATGAATGTAAACTTTTTTCAAACCATTTCGACGAGCCAGTTCGAGCAGGCCCCAAAGATGCGTATTATGGCTGTGAACGCCACCGTCGGAAAGCAGGCCGATCAAATGCAGCGCGGAATTTTGATCTTTTGCATTTTTTACAGCCCCAAGCAATGCCTCATTTTCAAAAAAATCTCCATCAGAAATCGATTTGGTAATCCGGGTCAGCTCCTGATAGACAACTCGGCCGGCTCCAATATTGGTATGGCCGACTTCACTGTTTCCCATCTGGCCGTCCGGGAGACCGACATCCATGCCGGAAGCACCGATACGGGTAAATGGGTTGGAAGCGAAAATGCGATCAAGGTTCGGCGTGGAAGCTGCGGCAATAGCATTTCCTTTTTTATCTGGATTATAGCCGAAACCGTCCATAATAATTAAAATTAAAGGCTTCATATAATTTCTCCCAAAATGCAGAAAGTTTTTGGCAAAAATGCAATCACGCCCGCAGGAGAATTTTCCCCTGCGGGTGGAGCAGATTAATTACTGGTTCGCTGCGTTGACAATCGCGGCAAAATCATTTGGCTTAAGAGATGCACCGCCGATCAGACCACCGTCGACATTGGGTTTAGAAAGC
>CALWJF010000006.1 GCA_944380935.1 uncultured Clostridia bacterium | reverse complement strand
TTGACAGCCCGGTGGCAGGATACATGTTGGCAAAGCGCGGTGTGGAGCTCAGCGCGATCCATTTTATTTCCCCGCCGTACACCAGTGACCGCGCGCTTCAAAAAGTAGAGACACTTTGTGAGAAAATGTGTGAGTACTGCGGGCGTATTCCTTTTTACTGCGTGGAGTTCACGGAGATACAGGAGGCAATCCGCACCCAGTGCCCCGAGGAACTGTTTACCGTGATTATGCGCCGGATGATGATGAAAATTGCGCTTGAGGTTGCCAAGAATACTGGCATGAGTGCACTGATTACTGGAGAAAGCCTTGCGCAGGTGGCAAGTCAGACGATTTCGGCAATTGCCTGTACAGATGCCGTCAGCGACATTCCTGTATTCCGTCCGTTGATCGGCATGGATAAAAATGAAATTATAGAAATTTCCCGAAGCATCGATACTTTTGAAACTTCCATCCTTCCCTATGAAGACTGCTGTACGGTTTTTACGCCTAGACATCCAAAGACCAGGCCGAACCTGGAGCAAATCCTTGAGGCGGAACAGGCCTTTGACTTTGCACCGCTGCTCCGTAAGGCCGTAGAAAGTATTCAGTGCAAAACCATTTATCGTGCCCAGTAAAGGAGTGGAAACATGAGCAAAAATGCAGAGTTGATCGCTGTAGGAACTGAAATCATTCTGGGAGACATTGTCAATACCCATTCGCAGTTTCTTTCGCAAAAGCTCGCGGAGTTGGGGATTAATGTGTTTTATCACACCTCCGTTGGAGATAATCCTGAGCGACTGAAAGGTGTTATTGAACAAGCGGTCGGGCGCAGCGATATCGTTATTCTCTCCGGGGGGCTGGGACCGACGGAAGACGATTTGACCAAAGAAATGGTTTGTGAGGTCATGGGCCTTGAAACTTGCCGGGATCAGGCGGCTTATGACAGCATTGTGGCGTTTTTCGACAAAATTGGAAAAACAATGACGGAAAACAACAAAAAGCAGGCCATTGTTCCTGTTGGAGCGACCGTGTTTTATAACCAAAATGGAACGGCGCCAGGCATGGCGGTAAATAAAGATGGAAAGATTGTTGTTCTTCTCCCCGGGCCGCCGAGTGAACTGATTCCGATGTTTGACGAGCAGGTCTACCAATACCTTGCTTCTTTTTCCGACGCGGTGCTGGTTTCCAAAAATCTTCGGGTTTTTGGCATTGGTGAGTCGATGGTGGAAACAAAGCTTGGGAACGGTCTGCTCAGCGCTTCCAATCCGACAACGGCGTTATATGCAAAAGAAGGGCAGGTGCTGGTTCGTGTCACTGCCCGGGCTGCAACGAAGGAAGAGGCGGAACAGCTGGCAGAGCCGGTTGTTCGTCAGGTAAAAGATATTCTTGGGATTTCTGTATACGGCGAGGATGTCGCCAGCCTGGAAGAAGTTGTCGTACAGATGCTTCGTGACCAGCATAAGACCATTGCAACTGCAGAAAGCTGTACTGGGGGCCTGCTTGCGTCTGCAATTACCTCTATTCCGGGTTCCTCAGAAGTATTTGAATTCGGTGCAGTCACTTATGCCAACCGCATCAAGCATGCGGTGCTTGGCGTACCAAACCGTGTTATTGAGCAGCATGGCGCTGTCAGTGAAGAGACTGCCGTGGCAATGGCAAAAGGAATTTTGAAAGAAAGCGGTGCGGATATTGGCGTGGCAATAACCGGAATTGCCGGTCCGGGAGGCGGTTCGGAACATAAACCGGTGGGAACAGTTTATATTGCTGTCGCCAGCAAGCTGGGTGAATGCAATGTAGTCCGCTATTCCCTTGCACGTGGCAAGGAGGATGAACGCGGGGCGATCCGGCGTTTGTCGGTGATGAATGCGTTAAATATGGTTCGAATGATGTTAATATGACAAAGGAGGTTTCCGATGCCGGCAAAAACCAAAAGCAACTGGCTGGTACGGTCCCTAAGGTGGATGTTCCCCTGGAAAGGCGACCGACCCAAAACCATTATATCTAAATTGATTTTCCTGATAGCGCTATGTGTGTTTATTGTGTGTGCAGTGCTGCTGATCCAGTATTTTTGGAACGACGCTCAAGCGGATACGGAATATAACAATATCAAAAGCCTGTATACAGAAGCGCAACCACAGCAGCCGGAAGACCAGCCGCAGATAGAGATGCCCGAGGGATACCGGGAGCAGTTCCGTGCCCTGTACGGAATCAATCCCGACATTAAAGGCTGGATTACAATACCGAATACAACGGTGGATTATCCGGTGGTCCAGACTACCGATAATGATTATTACCTCAACCATACCTTCGAAAGAAACTATAATACTGTCGGCGTTCCCTTTATTGACTATCGTTGCAGTTTTGGCCCTTCTCTCAGCGATTTTTCCGATAATACAATTATTTATGGCCATAACATCAAGTCAAATAAAATGTTTCACGAGGTGCTGAAATATGCAGACCTTGACTTTTATAAGCAAAATCCAACCTTTCAGTTGAATACGGTCTATCAGGATTACACCTGCAAGGTGATTGCTGCCTATATAACTAACGGCGATATGTCTTTGCCGGATAGTTTTGCCTACCATAATTTTATCAATGCGTCATCGGAGGAAGAGTATTTTCAGTACCTCAATGAATCGGTACAGCGTTCCTTCTATTATACTGGCGTGGACGTTGAGTATGGCGACAAGCTTGTGACATTATCCACCTGTACCTATGAATATGACAACGCCAGGTTTGTCTTGCTGGCACGGCTGGTGCGTGAGGGAGAAGATACACAGGTTGATGTCTCGCAGGCAAGGAATAACCCAGCACCGTTTTACACCCAGGGTTACTGTCAGAAATTTGGGCTGACGCAAAACCCCCATAATGATTCGTTTGTATATTACCAGTAAGAAAAAATAAAAGGGAGGATTCACTATGCGCAAATGGCTGATACAAATGGTCGCAGTGGTTGCAGCGTTTACCGTTTTAGCGGTCGCAGTTTGTTTTTCCGGCGATTCTGTAGCGGTTGTGAACCCGAGCGGTATTGTTTCTATCGGCGGAACACTTGGAAACGTCGACAGTATGGTAGTGGATATTCCGCCCGACCAGCTGTCGCAGCTGAACGGATCCTCTGACAGCAGCGAAAGTTCTGAACAGTCGTTGTCGTCGTTAAGCAGCGCCTCCTCCGTCGCAATTTCCAAGCCAGATTCTTCTGTGGCTGAAAAACCGGATACACCTTCTCAAGTTCCCGCTCCGCCTATTCCGTCTTCTTCTGAAACGCCGGGCTCTTCTGGTTCTGAAGGTGGACAACCTTCCGGTGAGCTGGTTTCTGTCATGATTTCAGGGCAATCAGCTCCTCAGATTTATGAAGCTTCTGATATTTTATCGCAAATCGTTATGGCGGAAATGGGGCCGGCGTTTTGCGATGAAGCGCTTCGGGCTCAGACGGTGGCGGCACATAGTTATATCAAATATTATAACAACAGGGGACAAGCGCCTGTGCTTCCGGCAAAAACTCCGGACAGCAGGATCAAAGGAATCGTCGAGTCGGTTCTCAATGTGTTCGTGTGCTATAATGGGGAGCCAATCAGTGCGGTTTATGGCGCTTCCACAGCGGGAAGAACCAATGATTCCCGCGACGTGTGGGGCGGCTATCTTCCTTACCTGACCTCGGTGGAGAGTGATTATGACTATCTCGATCCCAACTGGGGGGTGCAGAAAGTAATTTCGGTCAGTGAGGTACAGCGCCTGGTCAAGGAAAACACCGGCATCGAACTCAGTGGTGACCCTTCCACCTGGTTTCAGATTCTCAATTATAACCGTGGAGGGTACAATGGGGATATGTCCATTGGGGGACATACGACCTATGTCAGTCCGTCCAGCGGAAAAACGATTAAGCTCACGGGGAATATTGTCCGTGAAAATGTACTCGACTGGAAAATTCGCAGTGCAAAATTTGATATCGGCCTGAATGGTGATAATTTTGTATTCACAACGTATGGCTATGGACATGGCGTAGGCATGAGCCAGTGGGGAGCTCACTATTATGCAACAGTCGGCGGGTATAATTACCAGCAAATATTGACCCATTATTATCCAGGTACACAGATCATTACAAAATAAAAAACGCCCGGAATACAGCTCCGGGCGCTTTTTATTGAAATGTGCCTATTTCAAAAATAATTCTTTCATTGTTTCCAAAGCAAGTTCTTCAGAAAACCCTCCAGGAGAATTGGAAAAGTTTTTCAAGCCAGTCAAACGGTTCCGGAAGCTTTCGATTTCGTTTTCGTTCATAGTAA
>CALWJF010000005.1 GCA_944380935.1 uncultured Clostridia bacterium | reverse complement strand
CATGTGCTTCAAGCTTCCGGACAACATTTCCACAAAAGAAGGCGCGCTGATCGAGCCGCTTGCCATCGGTATGTATGCCGCCACCCGCGCAGAAGTCACCGTCGGCAGTTCCGTCGTCATCCTCGGCGCAGGCTGCATCGGTCTGGTTACGCTTTTGGCCTGCAAAGCGTTCGGCGCTTCCGATATCACCGTTTGCGACGTCATCCCCTCTCGGCTGGAAGTTGCAAAAAAGCTTGGTGCAACGAGAGTGGTCAACGGCCGTGAAGAAAACGTCGTGGAAGTGATTGAAAAGCTAACCGGCGGCCGCGGCGTCGACAAGGTAATTGAAACCGCCGGCAACAAATTTACAACGCAGCAAACTGCCGATCTGGTCCGCCCGGGCGGTGTGGTAGTCCTCGTCGGCATGGCCCCGGACGATATGATCCCCTATAACTTCGTTAAAATGATCTCCAAAGAAGCGGATATCCGTACGATCTTCCGTTATGTTAATATGTATCCGAAGGCAATCCAGGCGGTCGCCAGCGGCGCAATTGACATTTCCGGCATTGTAACGCATGAGTTCGATTTCGATCATACCTACGAAGGCTTTATGGAAGTGATCGCAAATCCAAAAGATGTGGTAAAAGCTGTTATTAAATTCTAAGAATCCTGCATTGCAGCACAACGCCCCGGCTCGATTGAGCCGGGGCGTTTTTTGCTTCACTTCATTCAGTTTGGCTGTTTCCGGATTTCCTTCTTTCTTAAAGGAAAATATAATCATACATCGGCTCTCCGTTGACTTTTGGCCCTTGAAGAGAATCCTCCGTACGGAAAGTCAATTGAAGCTGGATATGCTGCCACTGCGGCGACCGGATATCCAGCTGCTCATTGCGGATATCCAGGGCAGCCATAATCACCGAACCGCCCGCATCCGCATCGCCGGGATAGCTGCCTTCTTCGCTGACCAGCCAGCGGTCAATATACCCAAATTCCTGCTCGGGATTGAGCATACCGGGCACTATAATTTCTGTGGAAAGCCCGCCGTCCATCCAGTACGTCCGCGGACGCCCGCAGACCTTCATCACCATGTCCTGTAACGCCGCTACAGCGTAAAACAGCTCTTCTTCTGTCTGGCCGTCGATGGGAAGCCGGTAAGAAACAGAATACAGATATTCTCCCTCTGCCGGCTCGGCAAGATCCCCCTCAAACCGCACAAGCATCTCAAACGCACTGCCGCCGGCCAAAACATCGTGGTCCCGGACGCGGTAAAGACCGGCATTGGGCGATTCATCCAACTTTTCAAGATCCTCTTCCTGAAGCCCGAGCGCATCCAGCGCCTGCGCACGCGGCAAACCGATATACGCCGCATATTCAGCAAGATGCAGCGCATCGGCATCCTGTCCGCCCTGATCCTGCGCATGCTGAGCCGGCCCGGCACAGGCAGTCAGCGACACAAGCAGCAGAATACAAACGGAAAAGATTCCCATACGAAAATTGAATCTATGTTTCATTTATCCTCCATGTCCGCTTACAGAATCCGGCAGGCAGCTGCAAAACCTCGCCGTAAGACATCGGGAATATAGGTTTAAATGGCTATACCATGCTCCCGTTCATAGGAAACCATCTTATGTACGCGCAGGTCGAAATCCAACACGATATGCGGGCCCCCGCCTTCATACCTATCGTCCGGTTCATATTTCATCTGTACACGCAGAATAACGTCTTCTTCTTCCAGATCGGGCATTTCGCTCAACCACTGTTCCGGCACCGGCCACGAACCAGGCACAATAAAACGTTCAAATGCCACCCGTTCCGGATCAAAATCCGCAACGCCGGCGCCGCTCCAGTCCTGGATCCTTCCCTCCATCGGGGCAGTTTTGGGCGTCCCATACGATTCATTGAACATTGTAAAAATATCCAATAAAAGCTCGTAACATTCCTCCCGGCTCAAGTCATCAACAGGCCGTGTATAGCGAAATCCATATAGAAAATCTTCTCCGTCCCCATTAAACAGCAGATCGTCAAACAGAAGGTCGATTGTAAATTTATACCCGCAAATTTCCGCTTTTTTCTGCGTCAGCCGAACCCGGTAGTGATCTAAAACTTCCATATCCGAACCGGTTAATTGAAGCGCGTCCAGGACTTCGCCCTCCTCTTCCAGAATCTGATCAAAATAAACGGGCTGAAACGGTGCAGACTCCTGCGCTTCGTTTGTTTCCGCACATGCGCTGCACAGCAGAACGGCAGCCGCGCACAGCCCAACTAAAACTGCATCCCTTCTCGGCTTCATAAGCAAAACTCCTACTTTATCCAAATCACGGCTTACTTATTGTGTTGAATGGTAACCGAATACAATTCGCTTTCCACTCCATTTACGATGCTTTTGAATCCAAAAGGCTGCCTGCCAAACTCATTACTATTTTCTTTTTTCTTTACCGCTCGTTTTATACTCCGGAAAATAAAACATTGGACCCCACACCGCCTTTCTTTTCTATTTAATATTATTTTATCATATAAAAAAAGTTTGTCAATATCTTCCAGTTTCTTATTTTATTTTTGCAAAAAATAGGAAAAATGCATAAATTCCGGTTCTGGTTTTCGTAATATTCACGAAGTACATTTATAGGGCGGCGATAGCCATTCCGGTTTCGATACGCCGCGCACTTTGCAGTTTGCGGGTACACACAGCACGCCGCCACGCATATGATAAAAGCAGGCAGTATTTTATTCCGGTTCTTCCGCATTTTCCAAAGGAATCCGTATGGATCCGTAGATTATACTCTGCTCCGTTTTGCTGGAAATGCATTGAAAAATTGCATCGTATTTCCATAAAAATTAATGAGCAAACATGAGTATGCATATGTTTTTTAGAACTACATTGCGAAAATAGGCGAAAGATATTAAAACCCTGGGGTTTTTTTATAAAAAATTGTGCATTTTGTTCTTTACAAATCCTTCAAAAACCAGTATTATTAATGTATATTGAGTTCCAATTTGAAATTCTTCTTTATTATTAATTCATTTTTCTTTGTGAAAGGTTTGAGTGCAATGAGCTTCTTTCGTTCTGACAAATTAGAAAACGTACATTCCGATATTCGTGGACCCGTATTTTCGGAAGCAATGAAAATGACTGCCGCCGGAATTAATGTACTGCGGTTGAACAGCGGCAATCCTCCTATTTTTGGTTTTAAAACTCCGGAAAGTATCCGCAGCGCGATCATGGATCATTTGGATACTGCGCTTGGGTACTGCGATGTCAAGGGAATGCCCGACGCAAGAGAAGCTATTTTAAAGTACGATCTTTCCAAGGGGATGCGGGATGTTACCTTAGATCAGATTTTTATCGGTAACGGCGTCAGCGAGCTGGTTTCCATTATTACCACCGCTGCATTAAATCGCGGTGATGAAGTATTAATTCCGTGCCCGGATTATTCTCTCTGGACAAACGCCACTTGGATCGCAGGTGCAAAACCAGTCCATTACATCTGCGATGAGCAGTCCCATTGGTTCCCGGATATTGCCGACATCCGTAAAAAGATCACGCCGAATACCCGTGCAATTGTTTTAATTAACCCCAACAATCCGACCGGTGTGTTGTACAGCAAGGATATTTTGGAACAGATCATTGCTGTTGCGCGTGAACATAATTTGATGATTTTTTCTGATGAAATTTACGATCGTCTGGTTATGGACGGTAAAAAACATATTTCAACGGCTTCTTTGACCGACGATGTATTGGTTATCACGACAAATGGTCTGTCAAAATCTCATGTTGCCTGCGGCTTCCGCTGCGGTTGGATGACCGTTACCGGCCCGAAAGGACAATATGATGATTTGCTGGATGGTTTCTTCCAGTTATGTTCCATGCGTATCTGCGCTAATGCCATTATGCAGTTAGCCATCCCCGCAGCGCTCTCGGACCCGGAAAGCACGCAGGCGATGCTTGTACCTGGCGGCCGTCTCTATGAGCAGCGCGAAGCAACATGCCGTGAACTCTCAAAGATTCCAGGTATCAGTTTTGTTAAAAACGACGCTTGCTTCTATGTTTTCCCGAAACTCGATGTAAAGCGCTTTAATATCACCAACGATGAGCAGTTTGCGATGGATTATCTGCACAGCAAACATGTTATGATTATTCCTGGTCGTGGTTTCTCCTGGCCGCAGCCGGATCATTTCCGTATTGTAATGCTGCCGGATAAAGATAAGATTGCAAAGGCGATTTCCGATCTTGGTGATTTCCTTTCCACTTACCAGCAGGCATAGGTTTTATTTCACTTTCATTCAATTAAAAAGGCAGGTATTTAAAAATACCTGCCTTTTTTCTCTATGTTGCTTGTAAAAGAGACGAGAAAAACAATTTTCAGGTCAGATTTCAACCAAAACCGCTCATTCGATTGACTTTAACGATTCTGCCATTTGGATCCGATCAATCTTAATCATCATAAAGTAATCGATTACAATCGTATACAAAATAGTCATGACGAACGCAAAAAGGAAGCTGAGAGGACGAATGGTAACATTAAACGATATCATGTCAATTGTGATCTGCGCCATAATGTAACGGTGCAGGGCAACACCAAGCCCCAAACCAACCAGTGCTCCAATCACCGTTAAGATGATATTTTCCCTAAAAACATAATCGCCGCTTTCCTTTTGTGTAAAACCAAGCACTTTGATTGTTGCAATTTCTCGTGCACGTTCGGTTATATTAATATTGGTCAAATTATATAGCACGATAAATGCCAATGCACCGGAAGAAATAATCACAACATAGACGATATAACGCAGCCGACCGAGCATGGAATTAATCCGTTCCTGCATATCCTGTGTGACGGATACGCTTGCTGTTTCCCGAAGCTCCATCAAAAGTGCAGAAGCTTCATGTGGCTCACAGTCTGCACGCACCACCACATAGGCATTTTTCATCTCTACATCTTCGCCAAAACCAGCCGCATAGGTCTGTGGGGTCAGATAAATATAATTGTTAACATAATTGATAAATATGCCGCTGATCTGCACAGCGATTTCCTGCATATGCTCATTACGCAGTGTTACTGTATCCCCTATATCCACGCCGAGTTGCTCTGCAAGCGCGTCATTGATTACCGCTTCTCCCCGTCCCGGCCATACAATCTGGCCTTCATCATTATGTAAATCTACAAAACCGGTGAGATCGTCGGACACAATAATCTGCACATTTTTTTCCTGTTTCTCATAGAAAATATCAATTGTACTTTCATAAAGATAAGCAATATCTTCTATTACATCCGCACCGGTTTGTGCAATTTTTTGTTGGAGCTCCGGGGTCGCTTGCTTGGTCAGTATCAGTTCCAGATCATACCGGTCAATTTCTTCATATTGAATATCTGCGATACCGGAAATAGAATCATTAATGCCAAATCCCGCTACAAGCAGCGCCGTACAGCCCCCTATTCCCAACGTCATCATAAAAAATCGATTTTTATAACGGAAAATATTTCGTATACATATTTTTTGCATAAATTTCAGATGCCGCCAGAAAAAATCGATGCGTTCCAGCAGCACACGCTTCCCTGCCTTTGGTGCTTTGGGACGAATCAGCTCTGCTGCAACTTCCATAAGCTCGTTTTTGCATGCATACCAGGTTGCAAGCTCGGCGCAGGCCAAATACGACAAAATCGATACTGCTGCAAGCTTCCAGTCGAGTACAAATACAATAGGCGCAAAACCATACATGATCGCATAAACTTCCCATAGGATTTTCGGGAAAGAATAAGACCCGGCAAAAAAGCCGGCAAGGCATCCTACTATGGATGCACTTCCTGAATAAAACAGATAACCGCTCATAATGGAACGTTCCGAAAAACCGAGCGCCTTTAGCGTACCGATTTGCGTGCGTTGTTCATCCACCATGCGCGTCATTGTCGTAATACATACAAGCGCGGCAATCAGGAAAAAAAACAACGGAAACACACGTGACACCGATTCAACAATACCGGAGTCATTTTCAAAACATACATACCCGACATTTGAAGAACGGTCCAGTACGTAACTTTCCGCTTTTTCCAATTTCGCAAGCTCTTCCTCCGCCTCGGAAAGCTGCTGACCTGCATCAATCAGCTCCACTTCCGCATCGGCCAGCTCCTGCCTTGCAGATGCAAACTCCTCCTGCGCCTGACTGCATCCATCCTCGTACTCTGCGTATCCTTCCTGCCACTGCTGCTCATATTCTGCAAGTTGTACCCTTGCTTGCTGCGCATCGGCAAGCTGACGCGCATTTTCTTCTATCTCCACACCTGCCTCATCCAGCTGGGCACGTGCGTCGGCAAGCTGTTCCTGCGCCTGAACTTTTGCTTCCTCATAAGCAGATTTTCCTTCTTCGTATTGCACGCGCGCTGTTTCCAGTTCCTCCTGCGCCTGTATAAGCTGCGCACGATTTTCCTCAAAAGCCTCTACCTGCGCATCCAGTTCTTCCTTTGAAGAAGCCAATATCTCGATTGAATCATCCAACTGCGCACGTGCAGCCAAAAGCGCGGCATATCCTTCCTGCAACTGCTGCGGTACCGGCATGCCATATGCCTCCAGGGTACGGATTGCAGCGCCTACATCTGCAAGAGATTCCAACTTCATGCCTGGCATTACAGCAGAAATTTGCGCATTAAATTCAGAAAGCAGCGTTTCTACAGATGCATTATATTGTTCCCGGCCCTGTTCATATTCGGCAAAACCTGCATCCAGCATTTCCTGCGCAGTCCGTAATGATTTTTCCCCATCTTCCAGCTGCTGGCGGTATTTTTCCAATTCTTCTTCGCCCTGTTGAATTTCAACAGCAGCCTTGACCAATTCATTTTCTGCAAGAACCAGCTCATGCTGAGCTTGCTGCTGTTGCTGTGCATATTCTTCTTCCGCCTCTGCAAGGCTCTGGCGCGCTTCTTCGAGCGCACGCTGTGCTTCATTGAGATCAATTTCATTCAACTGCGCCTGTGCATCATCCAGTTCAATCTTACGCGCGTCCAGTTCTTCCTTTGCAGCCTGCAGATCCGCTTCCGCCTGCGCTTTCTCGGTCTGATACTCGGAAAGACCGGTATAATATTCAATCCAACCTTCCGTCAGTTCATGTTTTCCGTCAGAAATTTCTTTCTGTGCATCCACCACCACCGTTTCATAACGCAAATCAGCCCGCTGCCGGCACAGTTCTTCGACCCGATCCCGAGCCGCATCCACCGCATCCTGATATGTTTGGGAATAAATCATCCCTGGCGCATCCACTTTTACATAAATACTTGTATAATAATCCAGTGTAAAGCTCTCCGGCGGCATATAGACATATGCATCGATTACACCGTTTCCCAACGCAGTGCTGCCGCGTTCATAGTTTAAGTACATTGGCGAGCTTACGGCTCCAACTATTGTAAATGCCCTGGAAGAAAAAGATTCTATTGTATCCGCATCATTGGTATTTGTCAAAAGAATGATTGCCCCTACTGGAAGCACGGAAACATATCGATAGTCAATCAGACATTCATCCGCACTCCTCGGCATACGGCCCTCGACCAGCTCAATTGTGTTAATATCTGACGGGATCGACCGTGCCGACAGGGTATTTTCTTCGCCTATTTCATAAGAACACAAAAAATCAACGGTCATCTCACCTTCCGCAGCAAGGATTGCGGGGTCATCCTGCAGCGCCTCCACATCTTCCTGTGTGAAGCCGAGTGTGGAAATCAACTGGAAATCATAAAAATTATGTTGGGACAGATATTCGTCCGCCGTTTGCACCATCGCAGTCTTCGCCACACGCAGTCCGGCAAAAAAACCAACGCCTAAAGCAATAATCAGAATGATCGCAATATAACGGCCAAGACTTTTGCGAATTTGTCTTAAAAATACACGCCTGAGCATTTAATATTCAATCTCCTCCACTGGTGTCGGATGGTCATTTTTGACCATTGCATGAATCTGCCCATTTTTAAGTGTAATTACACGATCAGCCATTGCAGTCAGCGCAGAGTTATGGGTTATAATCAAAACCGTCATCCCGGTTTCTCGCGAATTGTCCTGCAATAGTTTTAAAACCGTTTTGCCTGTGACATAATCCAACGCGCCGGTCGGTTCGTCACACAGCAGGATTTTCGGGTTCTTCGCCAGCGCACGCGCGATGGCGACACGCTGCTGTTCTCCGCCGGAAAGCTGTGCAGGGAAATTGGCCATACGTCCTTCCAACCCGACACGCGCAAGCGTTGCTTCTGCGTCCAACGGATTTCGACTGATTTGCGCAGCCAGTTCCACATTCTCCAGTGCCGTCAGATTCTGAACAAGATTATAAAACTGAAATACAAATCCGACTTCATAACGCCGGTACAGCGTCAGCTGCTTTTTATTGTAATCCGATATTTTCTGCCCATCCAGCCAGACCACACCGGAGGTCAGCGTATCCATACCGCCCAAAATATTCAACAGCGTCGTCTTCCCTGCCCCAGACGCGCCGACAATGACACAAATTTCTCCTTGATCAACCGTAAAACTGACATCTGCGAGAGCCGGAATCTCCACTTCTCCCATCTTATACGTTTTATAGACATGTTCAAACTGAATAAATGCGCTCATACCCTTACCTTTCTTTTCTTTCCCGGTTCTGATTTCTATATGTCAAATGCACCGCACCAGTATGCCATTTAACTTATAAGCTTTTTTGAATAAACCGGCGTATAAATCAGCCGGTCCCGTACACGCTCAGAACACATCAGCCAAAATGTATCCACCCACATCCTGCCATCTAATGGCACATCTTCATACGGAAAAAAATTAAACTCCCGGCATTTTCTTCCCGTCCGGCATAGCGTAATATGCGGAAGGAAAGTACGTTCCTGCAAAGTAAATCCCTCTTGGCGCAATCTAAAGACAATCTGCGCAGCCAATCCCGATAAAGCACTGTTCGGCTGCACTCCGGCATAATAAACATCGCCGTCTTTTTGGCTAAATCGTCCCAGTTTCCATAGCGACAACGCAAATGCCGGCATCTGAATGGACTCCAGACATGCAATTACATCGTCAAGCCGATGAGTCTGACCAATAAACGCAAGTGTCAGATGTAAATTCTCGGGAACGGTAAAATTTCCCTGCAGTCCTGCCGTACGTAAAATACCGATTTGCCTTTGCAAAACCTCGCACAGCAATTTATCCGGCACGATGCCTACAAACAGGCGCATAGAAAAACACCACCTGCCTTACTCCAATACTATGAAAAAAGCAACCGTAAACAAGACGCCCGAAAGAGTCCATAAACGCAATTGTTACGGGCGAAAATTTGCACCTGTCTGTTTGAAATAGAATTCCACATTCCTGCGCGCACATTGCTGGCGCAGCGAATGCACCCAGGCATACTCGCAAACACGCGCATTTTCCCCGGATTCACCACCTACGGTCAACCTTTCGATCCATCCGCCAAGCCAGCATTCCAGCTGGATCTTTTCCAGTAACGGTTCACAATGAATTTCCCGGTGCCGGATCGGCGCTTCCAAAAACAGGGGAAGCCGCGCATCCGCCGCTGCCTGGTTCTCTACTGTACAGCCCACCGTTACATTTTCATATCCAAATCCCCAGTCAGACGGAATACATTGAAGAAACCGGCAGATACGCTTCGTAATGATATAAAAATGCAAATCCCGGCGCGTCGAGATCATTTCCCACGCCTGCTCGCGCCACGCATCCGCTTCTTCTACAAAAAAATCAGAAGAAAAACAGGTATAAACGGTAACGCCAGAAGGAATTTTATAATTTCCTTGCCGGTCCAGTGCGACAGGTTTTGCAAAATCCGCCGTTTTAGATACAATCGAACTGTCCCGCCCGGAGAGCCGGTCTATGCGGTAAACATAACAGTTCAGGCAACCTGCACTATACTTATGGCAGCCATGCCAGGGATTCCAGCTCTCAGTCCTGGCCATCCGAACTTTCCCCATCGAACAGCGCTGCAGCCTCATCCTGCGGCAGGCTCGTCACCGTCCGCAGTTTAGACCGGATCTGACGCGTACGTACGCCAACCAGTTTATCCAGCTCGGAACTGGTCTGTTCCAACCGTTTCTGGGTCGTCTCCAGGACTTCGCCGAATCGATCAAACTCCGTACGCACTGCACCAAGCACCTTCCATACTTCGCTGGAACGCTTTTGTATCGCCAAAGTGCGGAAGCCCATCTGCAGGCTGTTCAGCAAAGCTGCCATCGTTGTCGGCCCGGCAACACTGACTTTATAATCACGTTGCAAAACCTCAATCAGACCCAAATTTACCACTTCAGCATACAGTCCCTCAAAGGGCAAAAACATAACCCCAAATTCAGTTGTTGCAGGCGGATCCAAATACTTATCCCGAATTTCTTTTGCAAAAAGCTTGATTACCGTTTCCAGATGCTTTTTTTCTGCTGCAATCTGCTCCGGGTTTCCGCCATCATAAGCATCCCGCAGTTTCTCATATGCATCCGCCGGAAATTTTGAATCGATCGGTAAATATACAACGCTTTTATCATTTCCAGGCAACCGGACTGCATATTCTACAGGCTTCGCGCTATTTTTCCGAGTTATTACGTTTGTTTCATATTGTTCCGGAGAAAGAATTTCCTCCAATATGGCACCCAGTTGAATTTCGCCTAACATTCCGCGGGTCTTCACGTTAGCCAGTACTTTTTTCAGATCTCCCACACCCGCTGCAAGCGTCTGCATCTCGCCAAGACCTTTATATACCTGTTCCAAGCGTTCCGACACGACGGAAAAAGAACGATTGATCCGCTCTTCCAATGTTTTTTGCAGTTTTTCATCCACCGTACCGCGAATTTCATCGAGCGCGCGGCGGTTTTCCGCCTGCATTGCCGTCATCCGCGTCTCGACACTTTCCCGCAAATCTGCAGAAGATTTCTGATTCTGCATCAGGAAAGCTGAAAACCGTCCGTCAAAGCGGGAAAATTCTTCGGCAAGCGCCGTATGCAGCGCTGCGCTTTCCCGGCGGTATTGTTCAGACAATTCTCCCATGCGCGTGTTTTGAACGGTCTGACCTCTCGCAATCGCACCCATATATGCTTCGCTCAGGGTACGCGTTGTTTCCGTAGCTGTCTGTACATTTTCCTTTACGATCTGACGCAACATCTCCGGGGCCATATCCGCGAATTTGTCCAATTTCTGTTGCTGCGCACGAATTCCACTTTGCAGCCGCAATACTGCTCCAATAGAAAACGCTGTGCCCACAACAGCAATAACGACAAGAACCATTATAATTGTTTCCATGATTTCTCCAATAAAACAGTCGTATCTATGTTATTATTTAAAACTCTATTCTTTTGATAAGAACAAACCCTCTGCTGGCAACATACAGCTTGACGAGGTCAGTATAATGCTGTAAAATCAACACAAGTTCAACTCAAAGAGGATTTTTATGAATAATTTACATGAAATTAACACCTTCCTGCTGGATATGGACGGAACCATTTATCTTGGCGACCGCCTTTTCGACTGTACCCTTCCCTTTCTTGAGCTCCTACGCAGACAAAACAAGCGTTATTTCTTCCTGACCAATAATTCTTCCAGGAATAAGGGGGCTTATCTCGAAAAACTGACGCGTCTTGGCGTACCAGTAGAAAACGACAGCGTGTTCACCTCCGGAGAGGCAACTACCATTTACTTAAACGCAAAAAAGCCCGGGGCTCGTGTCTATTTATGCGGAACACCCAGTCTGGAAGCGGAATTTACCGAGGCAAACTTTATCCTGACGGATCGGGAACCCGATTATGCTGTTTTAGGCTTCGATCAAACACTGACGTATGAAAAACTGGTTAAATTGTGCGACTTTGTTCGTGCAGGACTTCCTTTTATTGCCACCCATCCGGATTTTAACTGCCCGGTCGAGGGCGGTTTTATTCCCGACATCGGCGCTATGTTGGCGTTGGTTCGTGCTTCAACAGGACGTGAACCCGATTACATTGTCGGTAAGCCCAATCGCGGGATTATCGATGCACTGGCGCAAAAGTATGCGTTATCCCTTTCAAACATGGCGATGGTCGGCGACCGCCTGTATACAGACATTGCCGTTGGCCGTAATGCCGGGATCACCAGCATTCTTGTCCTTTCCGGAGAAAGTACGCGGGAAGACCTGATCTCTTCCCCGGTAAAACCGGATTATGTATTTGACGATCTATCAGGGATTTTTGAGAAAATACGCTGAATCCATCCCCTGCATCCCATCGCTTGATATACCGGCATATCAACCGGCATATCCATCCCCTGCATCCCATCGCTTGATATGCCGGTTGCCCTGTACAATTGGTTTTTACAGATAAACATACGCCCGCCGGAATCCTCTTCGGCGGGCGTTACAAGTATCCATTCCATACGCAAGTGCCTATGTGCCTTCAAAATATGGCGACGCTTTTACCAGAACAGCAGATTGATACCGTTCAAATCCCAGCTTTTCATAAAAGCCTACGGTATGCTCCTGCGTTTCAACCAACCATTCCGTTTTCGGATAATGCGCAATACAGCGGCGCATAAGTTCCCGCCCGATCCCCTTTCCTTGATATTGCGGATCAACCAACAAATCATACACCACCGAACGCACAATTTTGTCACTGAGCACCCGTACTGCACCAACCAACCGTTGCTCGTCCCAGGCGGAAACCACAAGCGTAGCATTTACATACGGTTGTTGAATAAATCGCTGGGCAATTTCCCCGCTCTCCATCTTTTTTGACCAACCTACGGCATAAAACAAGCGTGCAAGCTGCTCAACCGGCAGCGCTTTCAATGTCTCTTGATATAAAATCACAATACATTCCTTTTGCGTCCGACTTACATACCGAACCGCTCCACCGCATTTTGCATACGGGATATTACATCCACGCCAAAAGGACAACGTTGCATACACACCCCGCAAGCAATACAATCGCCGCCATGGGCATCCAGCGCAGTATACTGTGCTTTTGCTGCAGATTGTTGCTGCTGTCCACCTACAGCCAAATCCAAACACCGGTTTACCATCGCTACATCGATATGCTGAGGACAGGGATGACAATGGTTGCAATATACACACTGATGCGTCTGTTTAAATTGCGGGCTTACACCCAACACATCTGCATAATCACGCGTTTGCCTATCTGCGGTCTCATAAGCAAGCGCCGCAGCGACTTCTTCGACTGTCTGACAACCGATTAATGTTGATGCTACAGCCGGACGGGACAGTGCATAATGTATCAGCTGCTCCGGGCGCATTGGTTTGCCAAATGGGGATAACGCCGGATTAAACAGAAAACCTGCACCATACGTTTTCATAACCGTAATCCCCACACCGCGGCTTTCACAGGCATCATAGAATGCGGCCCGCTGGGGATTAATACCGGAAAAACCATCATGCTGCCAAGTTTTAGCATCAAAATAATGTTCTAGTTCGATTTCCGGCAGCAAATCATATGCCGGGTTGATAGAAAACATCACGATGTCTGCCCAACCGGCTTCCACTGCCGAACGCGCGGTGACCGGATTATGACTGGAGAAACCTAAAGCATGGATAACTCCGTCCCGTTTAAGTTTCAGAGCATAATCAAGGACTCCGCCGGATTGAACACGATCAAGATCCTCCATCGTATCAATAAAATGGATCATACCCATATCAATATAGTCGGTATTAAAGCGAATCAGAAAATCATGAATAAACTCCCGGCATTCCTGTACATCGCGGGAACGTTTATATTGCCCATCATGCCAAACCGCTCCAATATGTCCTTGTAAAAATACATCCTTCCGTCGCGCTCCCAGGGCGCGGCCGATATTCGTACGCACTTGCGGCTCAGACATGAAAACATCCAAAATGTTCATGCCTCCATCCAGGGCAGCATTTACGACTTTATCAATGGTCTCAAATGATTTCCCCAACAAATGTTCGCAGCCTAAACCAATCTCGCTTACGGAAATCCCTGCCCTTTTTAAAGTTTTATATTGCATAATACACCTCCCATATTTTGATATAGAACAATTGTATCATAATATAGGCAAAATGCAAGCATTCCTTTTCTGTTTCACAAATTTTTAGCTGCGCTTGAAAGGGTCGTGAAGAAATACCACCATGCAACCGGAAGAAAGTACGACCCAGAATCCTTATATTGTTGGATTGCAGCGCACAATCGGTAAAACAGAAAAAAGACGCTGCATGGAGGCCATACAGCGCCTTTTTTCATTAAATCCATTTTGTTTTATTCAATAATTCGTGTCGTAATTCCAAGGCATACCGCCGGCCAAACAGCCGCCGTCGATATGGATCATCATACCCGACATATAGCTTGATGCATCAGATGCCAGCATAACTACGACGCCAACCAGCTCCGACGGAAGTCCGGGACGCTGCATGGCAATGCGCTCGCGCAAATACTTCGCACGTTCGGGGTTGTCCCATGTCACCTGCGTAAGCTGCGTCAGGATATGGCCGGGGGCAATCGCGTTGGCACGAATCCCAAATTTTGCCCATTCCACGGCCATCGAACGGGTCAAAGCCGTAATTGCGCTCTTAGAGGCGCCATAGACGGAGCAACCACCAAGCATGCCTACCGCATTATGCGAAGAAACATTAATAATATTGCCGCTTTTATGTGGGATCATATGTTTGACAACTTCCTGTGTCAGGAAAAAAACTCCCTTTAAGTTAATATTCATGATGCGGTCATACGTGGCTTCATCGTAATCCAGGAAGCCTATACGCTTATTAACGCCTGCACAGTTTATCAATACATCGAGTTTCCCATATTCCTGGTCGATCGCATCCACAAATCCGGGCAGCGCCGCCGTATCCGTTACATCCAAACGAAATGCCTTTGCTTTACAGCCCTCATCACGCAGATCCTGCGCAACCTTTTCCAACGGGTCAATGGCTATATCACACAAAATCATGTTGCCGCCGGCATGGGCAAGCCCTTTTGCCAATTCCGCTCCGATTCCGCCGGCAGCACCGGTTAGAATGATGTTTTTCCCTTCCAGGGAAAACGTATTTTGAAGATATTCTCCGACATTCATTGCTACATATCCTCCGAATTCTGAAATTGTCCTTCTTAGACTAGTTTTATTTTACTCTTTGGGGATTGTTTGTCAATACTACGAGAAAATTTCCTGCTTTTCTTGACTTTGCCGGCACAAAGAAGTATAATTTTTTTAGAATGCGAGCTTCTAAAATACTTGGCGTAAAGGAGATTTATCATGAGTTATCGCATTACGTCTATTCCTGAATTGGAGAAGATGGCGAATACACTGCGCCGTGATGTCGTCGAAATGGTCGGCCCTGGTCAGGCGGGTCATTATGGCGGCTCTTTTTCAAGTGCGGAATTAATTACCGCGCTGTATTTTAATAAACTTCATTACGATCCTTCCAATCCTAAAATGCCGGAGCGTGACCGCTTCCTTTTGTCAAAAGGCCATGTGGCAGTTATTCAATATGCTGCTCTTGCACGGACAGGCTTCTTTGATGTTTCAGAACTTTCCACATTGAAAAAGCTCGGTTCGCGCTTACAGGGCCATCCGGACATAAAGAAAACACCCGGTATCGAAGCCAACACCGGTTCTCTTGGCCAGGGGCTTTCTATTGGTCTGGGGATCGCTCTTGGCACACGGCTGGATAAACTTCCTTCCCGTGTCTACGTGCTCATTGGCGACGGCGAACTGGACGAAGGACAAATCTGGGAAGCCGCGATGGCAGCTGCAAACTTTAAGGCGGACAATTTGTGTGCCATTGTCGACCGGAACCATATTCAGGCAACCGATTTTACTGAAAAACGTATGGATTCTGGTAATATTCCTGCAAAATGGGCTGCTTTCGGCTGGAACGTTCTTGAAATCAATGGCCATGATTTCAATCAGATCCTAGCCGCCTATGATCAGGCTGCTGCCTGCAAAGACAAGCCGACGGTTATTATTGCCGATACAATAAAGGGCAAAGGCGTCAGCTTCGCCGAAAATACCGCCGCGTTCCACAACGGAACTATGACCGAAGAGCTTTATAAACAAGCTCTTGATGAACTGAAATAAGCGGAGGGAAAAAGATGAGTACCAGCAGTTTAAGAAATGCCTATGGCCAAACTCTTGTAGAACTGGGCCATGAAAATCAAAATGTTGTTGCATTGGAAGCCGATTTGGGCAAAAGCACAATGAGCTGCCTATTCGAGAAGGAATTTCCTGAGCGCTTCTTTGAAATGGGAATCGCCGAAGCCGATATGGCTTCCACTGCCGCCGGCCTGGCTCTGGCCGGTAAGATCCCATTTATTCATTCGTTTGCTGTCTTTACTTCTGGTCGCGCATATGATCAGCTTCGTCAGACGATCGGCATCGCCGGATTAAAGGTACGGGTCTGCGGTTCTTCCGCTGGCCTTTCTGACTTCAGCGACGGTTCCACACATCAGTCTGTAGAAGATATCGCGCTTATGCGCGCTATTCCCGGTATGACGGTTGTTGTTCCGGCAGATGCTGCTCAGACCGCAGCCGCTGTACGTGCCATTGCAAACGTCGATGGGCCGGCCTATATCCGGATCTGCCGTAACAATTTAGAGGATCTTACAGATCCCTCCGAGCCATTTGTCATCGGAAAGCCTGTAATTATGCGCGATGGTTCCGATATCGCTGTTTATGCCTGTGGCGCAACACTCGCTATGGCGCTGAAAGCCGCTGATATGCTGAAAGATAAAATTTCCGTGCGCGTAATTAACGTTGCTACGCTAAAGCCCATTGATGAAGCAGCGCTCATCGCAGCGGCCGGTCCGTGCCGGGGCATTGTCACCGCAGAAGAACATTCCGTGATCGGCGGGCTTGGAAGCGCCGTCAGCCAGGCTTTTGCACTGGAATGCAAGCCCATCGGTTTTGTTGGTATTGAAGACAAATATGGCACCAGCGCACATACCTATGAAGAGCTGCTTGCCTATTATGGAATTACCGCTGAGCACATTGCGGAAAAAGTTGAAGCAATCTACAAACGTGTCTAAGATTTAAAAAGGAGAGTTTGCATATGAAAATCGGTTTCGTAGGTCTTGGCATCATGGGGAAGCCTATGGCAAAAAACCTGATGAAGGCCGGTCATGAGGTCTTTGCTTATGACTTGATTCCTGCTTGCGTAGAAGATGTTGTTGCAGCAGGTGCAAAAGCAGTTTCTTCCCCAAAAGAAGCTGCGCAAAATGGTGATATCGTCATTACGATGGTTCCGAACGGCCCGCAGGTGAAACAGGCAGTTTTGGGTGAAAACGGCGTCCTATGCGGAGCAAAAAAAGGTCAGCTGATTGTTGACATGAGTTCTATTGCGCCGACTGCTTCCCAGGAAGTTTATAAAGCCTGCAAAGAACAGGGGATTCGTTTTATGGACGCGCCGGTTTCCGGCGGCGAACCGGGGGCAATTGCCGGAACACTTTCCATTATGTGCGGCGGCGATAAGCCGGATTTTAACGAAGTATATGACATTCTCAAAGTTATGGGAGCAAGTGTCGTCTACTGCGGTGAAATCGGTGCGGGCAATACCACCAAGCTTGCCAATCAGATTATTGTCGCGTTGAACATCGCTGCAGTTTCCGAAGCGTTCATGCTGGCTGTAAAAGCAGGCGTAAATACGCGAACGGTATTCGAC
>CALWJF010000004.1 GCA_944380935.1 uncultured Clostridia bacterium | reverse complement strand
CACTTGCTGCTGGTGCTGTTAGTTCCCTTGCCGTAGATGCATCCGAACAGGCAATTGCTTCGGCAAAGGCTAATGCCGCTGTAAACGACTTTTCCTCGCAGGCATCCTTTTTGTGTGAAGATGTATTTGCGTTGCTTCCCGGACTGGTACAGCAGAAGGAACAATTTGACTTAGTCATTTTAGATCCTCCTGCATTTGCGAAATCACGCGCATCTATAAAAACTGCGGCGCGTGGATATCGTGAAATCAATCGGCGCGGTATGCAGTTGGTGTGCGATGGAGGTTTTTTAGCCACTTGCACCTGTTCGCATTTTATCACAGCGCAAATGTTTGAAGAGATTATAATGCTTGCTGCGCGGGATGCGCACGTTCGTTTGCGCTTAATTGAGCGCCGTGCACAAGCTCCCGATCATCCTGTGCTTTTGGGAGCAAATGAAAGTGATTATTTAAAATTTTTAACATTTCAAATTCAAAAAGAACGATAAAATCAATAACACATAAAATACCAGAAAAAGCGTGTATGGATGAATAATGCTATCCATACACGCTTTTTAATAGGAGAGGAATTGAAACTGGTTTATTATACCTTATTCAGGAGTAAAAGATCTAATATTTGATCTCGCTGTATATTGAAAAATCTCGGATCCCACAATACATAAATTGGAATATTAACATCCTGCTTTTTGATTACGATAGAAGAAGAAAGCAAAATATGTCCGTTTTCCTGACTCTTTATATAAAAGTTTGGGATACAAATGCAATTTGAGCTGCATTGCTTTGAAGATCATGTATGATTTGTAACGAATTTTTTTGTTCTATCAGAATTTGAATAGAATTTATATTCATTTTTATGATTTGCTCAAAAAAAGACGATAAAGCTGTATATAAATCGCCGTCCTGCAATAGAATGCATACTGGTGTGGTACTCAGCTCTGGTACGAACGTTTCCGGTTCCGCTTTAAAATTTGTTTGCAAAAAATGATGTAGTTTTTTTAGAGGAAAATATCCCAATCCCAAAACGAGACCTAAAGCTGCCAATAAAAAATGTTACGCACCATTCTGTTCTCTCCCCCGCATTGCTTTTATGCAAATTAAATGTGGAAGCACTTTTGAATATTTCGGTTACTGCCTAACACTAAAAGGGTGGAATTTTCGGACAAGAGCGTGTCTGAACTAATGTTCAAATTTAGACGACTGTTTTTCCGAATCGCAACAATGTTGATATTATAACGACGGCGTATATCCAGTTCCCCGATCGTTTTTCCTGCCCATTGACGAGGCAAGGTCAATTCAAATACAGCATAATCCTCATCAATTTCAATATAGTCTAAAATAGAATCAGAACTATACCGTATTGCTGTCCAATAAGCTAATTGTTTTTCCGGATACACAATCTCATCAGCCCCGTTGCGCAATAAAAATTTTGCGTGTACATCCCTTTCTGCACGAGCTACTACAAAAGTGGCTCCCAATTCTTTCAGCAAAGATGTAGTTTCCAAAGAACTCTGAAAATCTTCTCCAATTGCAACAATGCAGATATCAAAATTCCGCACGCCTATGGATGAGAGAAATTCTTCATCTGTGCTGTCTCCAATCTGTGCATTGGTAACATAAGGCAATACCGCATTGACCCGTTTTTCACAACGGTCTATTGCCATAACTTCATGTTTTAATTCATATAATTTCTCAGCTATATGTCGTCCAAAACGGCCAAGCCCAATTAACAAAATGGATTTCATTTTCCATTCTCCTCTTTTTTATCCAACAGTAATTTTTTCTTGAGGCAACCGAGCTGCATTTGTATGTGATCCGGAAAGTGTAGCAAAAATCAAAGTAAGACCCCCTACACGGCCAAAAAACATCAAAATAATTAAGATGGCTCGGGAAATCAAATTAAGTTGAGGTGTAATTCCTAGAGATAATCCAACAGTCCCAATTGCAGATGCTGTTTCAAACATACAGTCTAATAGCGGAAGATTTTCTATCAGGCTAATTATCATTGCACCGGTAATAGAAAGAGTTATATACAAAAGTGCGATCGCCACTGCGTTGCGTACTACATGTTCCGATACACGCCGCCCATAAAAATGGATATCTTCTCTCCGGCAAAACACAGAAATTGCGCAGGCGATGATGACTGCTAAAGTAGTTGTTTTCATACCGCCGGCGGTCGAACCCGGTGCAGCGCCAATAAGCATGAGTATAATCATTATTGCAATCCCTGTTTCACTAATTTGGGTCAAATCTACGGTATTAAAACCGGCTGTTCGGGGTGTAACCGATTGAAATAGTGAGTTGAGTATACGGGCTTTTAATGAAAAATCTGAAAATTCTATAAAGTAAAAATATAGTGCAGGTAACAATATTAAAAGAAGTGTTACAAAAAGAATTACTTTGCTCTGCATTCGGAAGCGGTGAAAACGGATTCCGTTTCGCCGGAAATCATCCCAAGTTACAAATCCAATACCTCCAGTGATGATTAACAACATAATGCTGACTTGTATACATATATTATCGGAAAAATACGTCAAGGAAGAAAAAACTTCTTTGGTTCCCATTAAGTCAAAACCCGCGTTACAAAATGCAGAGACAGAATGAAACAACGCATACCAAAGTCCCTTTCCCAATCCGAATTCCCGACAGAAAACTGGCGCCATAACCATCATCCCTACTACTTCACAAATAATGGTCATTTTTAAGATAAATCCAGTTAGTCGCACAACGCCGCCTACCTGCGGTGCAGCAATAGCTTCTTGAATGGTACTTCTTTGCATCAATCCAATTTTACGTCCAGATAGTATCGCCATTGCGGCAGCGATGCTGATCACTCCGACGCCTCCAATTTGTATCAATGAGAGAATGATACCTTGTCCAAATCCACTCCAAAAGGTAGCTGTATCGTGGATAACCAACCCTGTAACGCAAACTGCTGAAGTTGCGGTGAACAAGGCGTCAAAAAAATTTGCACTACCCTCAATTTTAGTTGCAATTGGAAGTGTTAATAGCAAGCTGCCAGCCAAGATTACACCCAAAAATCCCAGCATGATAATTTGAAATGAAGAAGGTCTCCATCTTTTATGTGGTGTTTCCATACACCCTCCATTTGATTCCATCGTTTTCTTTATCATAGCTGTTGATGTATTAAAAAAAGATAAGTACTTATCTTTCTATGTTAAAACAGCATAAAGAAAGTTTGTTGCATAACCTTTAATTAATATTGCAAACTTTAGTTTATGAGTATCTAGTAAACATTTAAATACTATAACCAAATGCAAAGATTTGCTAAATTATTTTATAACCCAAAATGGCGGTACAGCAAAAATGCTGTACCGCCATATAATACGTTACACTTTTGCCATAGATCAGACGTTTTTCCTATTTCTGATAATTCTTTTCAAGCCACCAAAAAATACCAGCTTTTAATCGTAGATTTTTCTCCCTTTTGCGTCCGGGATCTCTGTCATACGGTAAAGATAGGTATTAATCCGATCACGCCATTCTTTAGAATGCTCAAGCTGGAACTGCATACGTTCTAAAACCCGTGCATATGATTCCGGTTCAATTTTATCTTTCAACGTTTCCCACATCGTCAACATTTTCTCTACATCTTCAACGCCCTCAAAGTGCGTATTATAAATATATTGCAAAAGCGTTTCCCCTGTGGACATGATATGATCAAATCGTACACGATGGAAGAAGAGTAAAAGTTCCTCCGGGCAAGTCTCAATCTGGTCGTACATGGATGCTAAAGGTTCAGGATATTGCTGACTATATCCGGTACCGCGGCTGCTGCGATCGCGGCCGATTGCGGAATGGCTGATGCGATGATAGGTGCCCCAGCGGTCATATTCATAACCGTCTACATTCGGACCGAAATGTACATTCGGATTGACCATCCAGCCGATCCCCAACGGTGCATTATATTTCTCATATGCCGGCCAGCTCATCATCAGGATTTTCTGGACATTTTCCATAACCTGAGATTCATTGCCAAAAGTCAGTGCAATCCATTCCTGCGCAATTTCTTCCGGTGTCAGCGTATCTTCATATGCAAGACGGCCAAAACCGTAAAGATTTGCGGCAGCAAGATCATGACCCGTCCAGTTTTTATCATTGCCGGTATTCATAACCGCTGCCATTCCGCAGTTTTTATAACCGTAATTTTTTCCGGAAACCAAATCCTTGACCGTATCGAACTCTTCCCCATTATAGGTCTTGAAATCAAGAATTTCACGGAACTCTGGGAGAAGATAGCAGACATGGCGCTGTTGGCCGGTATATTCCTGTGCAATCTGGAACTCTATCATCATATTGGTATGTTTCAGACCGCCGAAAAGCGGATGTACCGGTTCACGGACCTGGAAATCGACCGGACCATTCTTAATTTGCAAAATAACGTTGTCAGCGAATTTACCATCTAACTCTATAAAGTTCAGATAGCTTTGGCAGGCGCGATCGGTAATATTATCACGCCAGTCTTGCTGGCAGTTATAAACAAAGCAGCGCCAAACGATAATGCCGCCGTAAGGCCGTACGGCATCAGCCAGCATATTTGCGCCTTCCGCATGGGTACGCCCATAAGCAAACGGACCAAATTCGCCTTCGGAATCCGCCTTAACCAGGAAACCGCCGAAATTGGGGATATCTTCAAAAATGTCTTTGCAGGTGTCACGCCACCACACCTGAACATTTTTATCCAACGGGTCTGCCGTATCCAATCCGCCGACACGTACGGGCGAAGCAAAATTAACAGAGAGGAAAAGCTTGATACCATAACCGGCAAAAATTTTTGCCATTTCTATTAAAGGTTTACGATACCGCTCGGTAAGAAGAAACGGTGCGCTGAAACGGACATTTACATTATTAATAACCGAAGCATTGATGCCGACCGAAGCCATCATGCGAGCATAATCGCGGGTTCTTTCATTAACAATTACTTTGTCATCGGCAAAGAAGAAAGACTTTCCCGAATACCCGCGCTCAATACTCCCATCCATGTTGTCCCAATGATTGGCCATACGCAGAGGGTTAGATGGCGATTTTTCTACAGTAAAATCAGCAGAAGCTTTCCCGGTTTGCATGAAACGCAATAGCGCAAAAGTACCATATAATAAACCTACGTGTGCACCAGCGGTAATTGAGATTTTTTTCTCGTTTTTTTCAATACGATACGCTTCTGCATGGAGAACCGTGTCGAGAGACAGCTCAATCGGAATTGTACCATCTTTATATCCGTGTACTGGTACAATGCCATACATGGCCGGAAGAGCAGTATCAAATTCGGCAAAAATATTGTCGATTATCGGGCCTTTTTCCTGTGTACACAGCGAGAAGACCTGAGCAGATGCAGATTTTACAGGCCTATAATTCAGCCAGACTTTCGTATAATCCATCTTTTCAACCTCCTGAACGGATTTTTGGTATTTTAGTATAACATGGAAAATTTCTTCGGTCAAGTATTGTATACTTTTATGGCAAAGTAAATCCTGTGTTTTTCAATTCTCGTTTTTTTCACGTCAAAAAAGCTTATACTGCGTATCTTGCAAGGATTCCATTTTTCGATCAAAAATTTTGTCTTGTTCTGTGATTTTTCGGCACAGAATGGAGGAATTTGGATCATATGTATCACGATTTTTTAAAATCGCTGATGCCGATGTATTGGCATAACAGTAACGGCACCCATTTATACAGGTATTATAGGCGCCGATGTCAATACTTTCCGCACATAAGCAGGCCTTTCGTTGTCCCTTATCTTGAGGTAAATGCAACGATGTATGGAGGATCTGCTCTAAGTGTTCTGGATCGATACAGGCGCCATGTGGAATTCCGGCAGGCAGAAGGTCCATTTCTTCTGCACAGGTCTGTATATACATTCCATGTGCCTGTGCGCAGGCACGCAAGCTTGCAGCAAAAGACAAATATTGATCTTGTGATATTTGCAACAGTCTTGTTCCCTGCATATTCCTTTGCGTTTTTTGATAAAAGTCGATAAAACTGATAATTACCCGACTGGTACAACCGGTCAAAGCCGCAGCATAGTGGGAGAAGACGGAAAGATGCCTTTCAGGCGTATAAGTCTCCGTAAAAATAATGGGATCATAACGCCAAATGAGATGTTCCGGCCCAAACAAATTGGCAAGATAACGAAATGCCGGAATAAGGTGTGTCTCTTTATCCGGGAGCCTCGTTTCCAGATCTTGTGTATAAGGCGTCAAAGTAAACTGAAATAAGGCAGGATAATCAGAAAGCTGATCTAAATATGACAACATAGGGATTGGATTTTTTGTCCAAAATACGATGGCGTCGACTACGCTTGGATTTAACATAATTCTACTGATATGTCTTGGGTTAAAAGGATTGGCTACATAAACATATCCTTCCTGCAGGCGACGAAAAAACCAATCTGCATAGCATGCAGGAATATCCGTACGCCGACTCACACTGAGAATCATAAATGTGTATTCTCCGAACGTTGGATTGTAGCTTGGATTATTTTAATACCACCGGTATGATGAAAACGAATATAGAACGCAGGGTTGTGAACTGCTCCCAGTGACAGTGTTATTTTTTGTTCCGGACTTTCGTTACCTGCCAGAGTCATCGTAGATAACAGGTTCCGATTATAGAAAACAGACAAAGCTGTCTGGGAGAGATTCTGTTCTGTTTCGGCACACATGTGTAAAAAAAGCGTCCATTCTCCTGGAATCCCGGCTGCAATTTCAAATAGAATATCACCGGATTGACCAGGCAAGAAATCATTGCAGAAAAGCTCGGCTTTCCCGGGGACCGCGTCTATATGTTGCGCTGCAAAAATTTCATTGTTATCTTCTACTGCGAATTGCTCTACTATGGCATCTATTTCATCGGTTTTTCCACATAGCCGAGCAAATGCGGGCATTTTTAATAAGTTGCGGCATATATTGACAGCACTGCGTTGATATTCTGCCAGCGTTACCCGACCGGCTTTCAACATGGCATGCGAGTCGTCACCATTGGTATTTGCACCTGCATCACGGGCTACCATATATAAGTCATTTTGTGCGCGAATTTGCGCCGCCATACAGGTACGAGCATCCGGTTCACCCTCAAAATTGCCTTTTGCCCACCAGTCTGTCATCACAAGGCCGGTATACCCCCATTCTCCTCTTAGAATAGTCGTCAGCAGATCGTAGTTGCTTGCGGTATGAATACCATTTATCTTATTGTACGAGCTCATGATGCAGTAAGCGCCACCTTCACGTACTGCGATTTCAAAGCCCTTCAAATAAAGCTCACGCAGTGCACGCTGGGATACAATAGCATCCACATCATTGCGATGATATTCCTGATTGTTGCAGGCAAAATGCTTGATTGTGCCGGTCACACCGCATTGATGCAGGCCGTGCAGTTCAGCTGCAGCCATTTTCCCGGTTAGAATCGGGTCTTCTGAAAAATATTCAAAATTGCGGCCATTAAGCACGTGCCGGTGTAAATTCATACCCGGGCCAAGAATCGTATCAATTTTATTTTTTCTCAGTTCCAGACCAAGACAGGCAAATAACTGCTGCGTCAATGACTCGTTAAATGTACAGGCAATACAGGTGCCTACAGGGAGTGCCAACGCATGCGTCCCACAATCCATCCGGATTCCGCTGGGGCCATCCGCGCAACAGGCCACAGGAATGCCCAATGCACGCAATTCGTCAGTTACTCCCCCAAATGCGCCGGCTGTGCCTGGAGTAACACGAGGGGAACACATGCCCTCCCCTCGTACAAGGCAGCATAGTTGTTCCTCGTCAAGCTGTGCGATAAAATCTTCCATTTTTGCCCGGCCTTCGGCAACATCGTTCAGCTGAATATCCTGCACACCTGTATAGGGTACCGGCTTTGGAAGATTGTACGCGATACGTGCAGACAAATCGATTGTCCGCGTTGGTACAGGTGTATAGGAAATCCGATATCCGCTGTCCGTTGCTACCGGATGCATTCGTTTGAATGCCTGTACAGGCTCCATCGCCGCCGTATGGGTACGCAATACCGTACAGGCATCGACGGAAATTTCGCCGACTTGGGAAGCATTGCGCACATTTGCGCCAGCGTAAAAACGGTATTGGCCGGGTTCCAACACGTAAGCGTTTGCCGTTCCGGTAACGCCCTCATCGTCATAGGAAGCAAACGTATAAAAGGAAAATGCAAGTGTAAGCCGTGTGCATTCACCGGGTTGCAGAACCGGGGTTTTTGAAAAGACGCATAAGCTTCGCGCAGGTTTCCCAAGCCGCCCTTGCGGCGCTTCACAATAAACCTGCACAACTTCTTTACCTGCACAGTTCCCCGTATTGGTTACGTCAACCTCGACGGATATTGTATCTTCCCGCTGGATAAAACGTATGGTTT
>CALWJF010000003.1 GCA_944380935.1 uncultured Clostridia bacterium | reverse complement strand
GATTATCATCACGCACGATGAGAATATTGCGTTGCAGGCCAATCGCATACTGTCGATTGAAGATGGGCGCATCAAAAGCGATGAGGTGATCCGCGCATGAATATCTTTCACAAAGTAGCGCGCAGGTTTATGCGTGAAAATCGGACGCGTACTCTCGTGACAATAATCGGTGTAATCCTTTCTGCGGCAATGTTCACCGCAGTCACGACTTTTTGTACCAGCCTGGTAAAGTTTATAGAACGCACCTATATCTATGACAACGGAGATTGGCATCTGAGCGCACAGGGCGGGACGGATATGCTGGAAACGTTGCAGGCGGACAACAGGGTCTGTGACTTTTTCTATGCACAACAGTTGGGTTATGCGCTGGCGGGGAGTGAAAATACGTATAAACCGTATTTGTATGTCCTTGGTGCACAGGAATCGTTTTTTCAGAACATGCCGGTTCATTTGCTGTCTGGCAGATTGCCAGAAACTGAAAATGAAATTTTGCTTCCGGAACATCTGATGGGAAATGGTAACGTAGATACTGCGCTTGGACAGACGCTTCGGCTGGAGCTGGGATTGCGGAAAATAGAAGGGGAGAGTCTTGGTCAGAACAATCCATATGAAGAAGAAAGCGGCGAGGTGTTTGAACCGGAATTTACGCGGGAATATATAGTTGTGGGGTATTATGAAAGGCCTTCTTTCGAGAATTATTCTGCCCCAGGGTATACGGCTTTGACGGTTTTATCGGATGATGTGGAATCGTTCGGATATACGGCGTATTTTCATGTGCGCAATGCCTCACGGAATCTGGATGCCCTTGCGCAGGAATATGAACAATGGGTCACAGATTATAACTGGGATGTACTGATGTTTTCGGGTAGCTCCCGTTATGGAAATTTGAGTGCGATGATTTTCATGCTTGGCATGATTTTTGTTCTTCTGATCCTTTTGGGCTCGGTTTCGCTGATCTACAGTGTCTTTTCAATTTCTGTAGGGGAACGTACACGTCAATATGGATTGCTTGCATCTGTAGGGGCAACCCGCCGGCAAATTCATGCCTGCGTGCTGCATGAGGCGTTGTGCGTCAGCGCGATTGGCATACCAATTGGTATGCTGTGCGGCATTTTGGGAATGGCCGTGACCTTCTATTTTGTGGGAGATAAGTTTACCAGTATTTTAAGTTCTCCTTATTCGGTTACATTAGCGGTATCTCCTGCCGGTCTGCTGGGTGCTGCCGGGATTGCACTGATTACCGTATTAATATCTGTATGGGTTCCTGCGCGGCGGGCCATGTCGGTTAGCGCAATAGAAGCCATTCGTCAAAGCGCCGATATTTCCAAAGGCGCAAAAGTGGTAAAAACCTCCCGTCTTTGTTACCGTCTCTTTGGACTTTCAGGTGTGCTTGCCAGAAAGTATTATAAGCGCAGCCGTAAGAAATATCGTACGACCGTGATTTCTTTGGCAATGAGCGTAATTTTGTTTGTATCCACAGCAAGTTTTTGTATGTATCTGCGCAGTACAGTGGATCTTTCCCTTTCTACAGCCAACTATGACTTGGCATATGCGGTAGAGCATCAGGAAAATTTTCAGCCTGTATTGGAAAAAGTCCGCTCGGCTTCCGGGGTGGATTCAGCCACGCTCCTCGGCTCGGTTGTAGAACAGGCCATTATTCCACGTACGGATTTCACGCCTGAATATCAGGATTACCTGCAGGCACGGGACCAGGTATATTATGAAAACACCGATAAACTGGATCGGGAAATAAGTTGGGATACAATATATGTAATCTATCTGGATGAAGAATCATATCGCGCGATGCTGGAAGCAGAAGGAATTGATGTGGATGCCTATCTGGCCGCGGGCGCGCCTGCTGTGGTATTAGACCAAAATACGGCTACGTTGTACACTTATACGGATGATGTCCGGGAACGGATGCGTTATGCTTTCCGCATTTTGCAGGATGCAGTTGAAAGCGTGCGTATTTTATCAGAACCGCAAATTATTTCCGAAGAAGGGTATTCTATTATAAATGTAGCGTTTGCCAATGAAGACCCGCTATGTGAAGACCTTGTCTATTACTGTTTGCCAGAGAGTGAATCCCCGGAATATGATGAGGAAGGACGTATCACCAATGCAATTGAAATACCGGCTGAATATGCAGAACTTACACTTGGTGTACGCGTTCAGAATGCGCCGACAGGCGTAGACAGTGACACCGGAAGTTTAACATTGATCTATCCGGATTCCATGCGGGATCTGACACGCGGTACGTATGCGACTTTGTGTGTAAAAGCAAAAGACCATGCACAGATGCTGGAAAGCGTAAAGAATGTATTGACTGAAAATGGCTATCTGGTTACAGAAGAGAACTGGTATGATCTGCGGGAAGCGAACCGGGATAACCGGAATATTATTACGATTATCAACGTGTTCTCCTATGGATTTATCGTGTTAATATCTTTGATTTCCGCGGCCAATGTATTCAATACGATTTCTACCAATATTGCTTTGCGCCGGCGTGATTTTGCAATGCTGCGTTCAGTAGGCATGGAGCAGCGTGCCTTGTACAGGATGACCAATTATGAATGTTTGTTATATGGCAGCCGTGCGCTTTTACTGGGCATGCCGCTTGCTGCATTGGTTTCCTTATGGATTTATCGGACGGTTCGTTATGCCGTGAATATGCATTTTACGCTTCCTTGGATGGCAGTGGTGCTTGCTGTTTTCAGTGTGTTTGCCGTGGTTTTTGCATCCATGCTTTATGCGATGCGCCGTATTCGAAAGGATAATCCAATTGACGCACTGAAAAATGAAAATATATAAATGATCTGGAACCGAATGATTAAAAAATCCCCCGTATGATTTTGATAATACGGGGGATTTAAACTGTCAGACTATATTAAACTGTGGGATAGGACAATCCGAAAAAGTATTCTGAAAAAGATACGTTTTATCAATGCCAGAATTGTATGTGCTAGAAACTTCTGCTTTTGATTTGGATTGAAAAAGGATGTAACACTAAATCATTTGCATCGGCTGCGCAGTTGTTTTCAAGCACTTGTTTTTTTACTAATTGTTGAATTGGAAATCATAATCTTCCGTAACCATCTTGTCGTATAAATTTTTTTGGCCAGCGCATAAGGAAACGACAATAACCGGCTTAGTTTTAACGCAAATGGCAATTCCTTGTATCCTTTATATTTCCGTCAAAATTTATTGGATAAAAAAACCGGGGAGCATTTGATATGCTCCCCGGTTAAAGTTTTATGAGAATTAGTCGTGCTGGATTGTGTCGCCGGCAAGTTTCTCATAGAAAAGTGCAATCGCAGAATGGTCGTCCTGCCCGTGACCGTCGAAATGCAGACGTTCAAGGATCTCCAAAGCTTCAGCGGTTAAGAGAAGCGGGGCGCCAACGGCATGTCCGGTTTCAATCGCATTGTTGAGGTCTTTGATGTGCAGATCGATCTTGAAACCAGGCTTAAAGTTTCCGTCCAACATCATCGGCGCTTTTGCATCCATAACATGGGAGCCCG
>CALWJF010000002.1 GCA_944380935.1 uncultured Clostridia bacterium | reverse complement strand
GAACAGTCGCCGATAATCTTCTGCCATTGGCTCACAAATTGTTATAATCTTAGACGCATAGTCCATTGCCTTTTTGACTTTTTTCATATAGTAAAAATGATGGATTTTGCCCATAAAGGAATCACCATCTTTGATGTAAAAGAAAAAATCATCATAACAAGCCACAATTAGCGGAATGTTCAGCTCCTTCGCAATTTTTAATGCGATTTTATAGCTGAACGCATAATCTCCTGCAGCAAAATAGATAATATCCGGATTCATCTTTTTCAACCACTGCTGGAGATCTTTACTATACCAAGGACTAAGTGACCAGTATAGTTCTCTCCCCATATCCAGCCATGCATTTCTATGCATCGTTCGGATTTTTTCAATTGCGCTACTCTCCCGTTTATTCTTTGATTTATTCTTGGTCTTCTCTACGTCATCTTTTCCAAACGCTCTTCCGGTTTTTTTGCGAAAAAATACGCTTTTCATTACCTCCTTATCCGTTATTCTAAAATAGTTTTCACACACTTCTGTATCGGTTGGCTCTTCATTCCTTATAAAAAGCTCTGCCACATTTTCCGCTCCAAAATCTTGCAATATGTTTTTCAATGTAATTCCAACATTTGTAGAAGGCCCAATCGCATTATGACTAATCACTAAAACTCTCAAGTCGCTTCTCCTTTAATCTCTAGCCAACAACACTTTTTTCTACGATTTTTTTTCGGCGCGCCATATCTAGTTTTGCTAACCATTGCGGGCTGACACAACCACACAGAAGCAAGAGTTTTCGATAGGTCGAAACGTCTTTTCTTTTGACTATTGTGAACCAATGACATCTTACATATTTCAGCCACTGCCTATATTCTTTTGGGAAATCTTTTTTTCTTTTTTGTTCAACAATTTTCACAACAGCGCCAATATAGAAGTTACTTCTGTGAAGCACGAGCATCATATTCACTCGGTCACTGTGAATGATAAGATTCTTTTCAATTATATCAATCGACTTTTCACCATTATATATTTTTTGTATATCAAATACAGATGTGGCCGATTGCACATTATTTCTTCTGTAATAATACACTTTCTTGTTTCCGACAACAACAACAGATGCTCTTTGGGCCACAGTTGTTATGAAATTCAACCCCTCGCCGTAATACAAATCAGTTCGGAACCGAATACTGTTGTCATCCAAAAAGCTCTTTTTATAGATTTTATTCCAGCAGCCAACAATCACATCCGGGGATATTAAGATTGCTGTAGCCTCTTCCGGAGTGACAATATCAACTGCACACTTACGAGTTTGGCCTTCTTCCTTCATCGTGAAGCACTTTTTAGAGAACGCAAATTCTGCATCGGCAGTTTTGATCAGACCGACCATATAACTTACGCAATCCGTTGCAATATAGTCATCACCGTCAACAAAAATAATGTACGCACCGTTGGCCACTTCCAAACCAGAATTTCGAGCGGCACTTACTCCCTCATTATTTTTATGGATAACTTTGACCCGTTTTGTACTCAATGCCATTTTATCGAGAATCTGTGGTGTTTTATCCGTTGATCCATCGTCAACAGCAATAATTTCAATATTCACATAGTCCTGTTCCAAGATCGAGTCAATACATATTTCTATGTATCGTTCAACATTGTATGCCGGAACTATCACAGATACTAATAATCCCTCATTCATTTTCTTTCTTTTTGCTCCCGTTCTTCTCTCCAAGTGCTTTTTTTAGATATTCTAAAGACTTTTCTTTTTGCTCTTTTCGGATCAGATTTATTTCTTCAAAATCCAGCAACGGGATATCTGAAAGCTTAGCCTCTGCATCATTGCAAATATACTGCCCACTAAGTTTAAACGTTTCCAAGATTGATGTTATACGAGAAGACTGTTCTACAATTCCTTTTCCATAGTTTCGTGCAATCGTCCAGAAAGGCACATTAAGATTGATTGAAAAAATCGTTCCATGAAAGGAATCTGTATAGACGCACCTTGCGTTTCGAATCAATTTCACGAATTCTTTCGGTCCTGCGTTTGGATAATCGATATCTTTTATCTTTGAGTACACACAAAATCGGTATGGCAACGCAACAATTCTGCAATTTTCTCTTTTCGCAAGCGCTGCAATTTTATTTATTGTGTTTAAAGATGGTTCACTTAAAAAGTAGAGCAAAAAGTAGTCGCCCTTCTCAGGCTTTTCCCATTGATTCCAATCAACAAGAAGTGTTGGATCAAGCACAACTGGAACCTCACGTTTTGTTAAATCAAATACTATTTGAGCTCCTTGCTTCTCACGAACAGACACATACGGAATTTCAGCAATATACTTCTTTATAAGTTTTTGGTTATACGCCGGAACCTTGCTTGCGCCAAAACTCGGTGCATACGCAACTCTCTTGTCAATAGGGGCAAACCTCAAGTAATACAGCGGCTCAACATTTGCTCCTGCTGCGCTCCATATTTGATCGCTTCCACAGACAAGGGCTTGGGTGTCAGCAGCATATGCAAAATTTTTCAGCTTCTGAAACGGCAATCCTTTTACCTGCAAATGCTTTTTCTCAAACTCAATGAATTTACTTTTGATTGCATCATCAAGCGGCTGCCGAAGACTTCTGTTGTATGCTTCTATCGTATGCTTGAATAAGTCAGGATGGATAAGCATCCTAAACCCCATGCGCAAAACTTTATTAATGCGGATATCTCTACCCGAATGGGCGTTCTCGTCCGTCCAAAGAATTGTTGCATAATAGCCAAGCTCACCGATTACCTTTTTCAGCGCATATGCCTGTAGACTTGTTCCATAGTTGTATCCGCGATATAGAGTGATGATTCCTACGTTTTGCATATGTACTCCTATGTTATTAGAACTCTTACACTTTATCTATTCTTTTTTCAGTCGTTTGCAATCATGTTATTGGCTCTATCTGCTTTTAGTTTTAGGTTTTTATACTTGAGCAATCCCTTCAACACATACCAACATTCATAGTAAAAAGCAGCAAATGGATTCAACCCCACATAACGGTATGTATTCCAATTCATTATGGCTGCTTTTACCTTGTTGCCGGACTTGGAATTTTGATCAAGGCGGTAAATCAGCAGCGGCTCATCCACTCCGTATGCTTTTCTGCCCGCCTTAAGGATGCCGAGCCATATAGCGAAATCTTCATGCATCGCATCGCCAACTGCGTAGTGCTTTTCGTACAGTTCTTTCTTGACCAACGCCGAGGAGTTCGACAACAGATTTTGCTTTAACAGTTGCCGATAGGTGATCGTAGCTGGGGCGTGCAGATACCAGTCAATCTCGTTTCCATCGGCATCCATAAATGCCGAGCCTGTAAACAGCAGTTCCGCGCCAGTTCTGTTTTGAAGCTCAACTTGCTTTTGCAGTTTATCCGGCGACCAAGCGTCATCGCTATCCAAGATGGCGATCCAGGCCCCCTTCGCTTCTTGCAGCCCGTGCCATCGCGTATATGAAACGCCCTTGTTTTGTTCGTTTTGGATAAGTCGAACCCTGGAATCTTTTAGGGAAAAATCTTTTACTATGGCGATTGTCTGATCTTGAGAGCAGTCGTCCACTACAAGGAGTTCCCATTCGGTATAAGTCTGGTTTAATACAGAATCAATTGCTTGACGGATCGTCTTTTCGGCGTTATATGCGGCCATTATGATGCTGATCAGGCCAATCGAATTTGTTGCTTCCATCCCGGTTTACCCTTTCATCGCCGTCGTGGCCCCTTCTTCCACGCCTTCCGTGCTCTCCGGTGTGAACAGGATCTTCACGGTCGCCAGCATGATCTTGAAGTCCTCCATGATGCTGGGGTGGGCTATGTACATCAGGTCCATGACCAGCTTGTCGTAGGGGGTGGTGTTGTAC
>CALWJF010000001.1 GCA_944380935.1 uncultured Clostridia bacterium | reverse complement strand
TCCCCGTTAAAATCCTCTGAAAAGGTCAGCTCCCAGTTGTCGTCGGCCCGATCCCGACCTATTCCATTACCCGTGATTTTGATTGGTCTCCGACCGAAAACAACAAGCTTTTGTTTGAAATGACCGCAAAATATGGTACGCCGTATTTCTCCAACTATATCAATTCTGATATGGAACCCAGCGACGTCCGTTCGATGTGCTGCCGGCTGCGTTTGGATTTGCGTGAGCTGCGTAAAAAATCCGGCGGCTTCTTTGGAAGCGGAGAAAGTACCGGCTCTATCGGTGTTGTCACGATCAACATGCCGCGTATCGCCTATCTTTCTGCAAATGAAGCGGATTTTTATCGCCGTCTGGACCGAATTATGGATATTGCTGCCCGTTCATTAAAGATTAAACGCACAACCATTACCAAACTGCTCGATGCCGGTCTATATCCATATACGAAACGTTATCTTGGCAGTTTTGACAACCATTTCTCCACAATTGGTCTGGTTGGTATGAATGAAGCCGGGCTCAATGCAAACTGGCTGCGTGCCGATATGACCGATCCGCGTGTTCAGCAGTTCTCCAAAGACGTGCTTGACCATATGCGGGAACGTTTATCTGATTATCAGGAGCTCTACGGCGACCTGTATAATTTGGAAGCGACTCCGGCGGAATCCACGTCCTATCGTTTTGCCAAACACGATGTCGCCGACTTCCCGGATATCATCACCGCGGCAGAGCCGGGCGGTACACCTTATTACACCAATTCCTCGCATTTGCCGGTCGGTTTCAGTTCAGATATTTTTGATGCCCTGGATATCCAGGACGATTTACAAACCCGTTATACCTCCGGCACGGTTTTCCACGCTTTCCTGGGTGAGAAGCTTCCCAGTTGGGAAAGTGCTGCAGCTTTGGTTCGTAAGATTGCGGAAAATTATAAACTCCCCTATTATACAATGAGTCCGACGTATTCCGTTTGCCGGAATCATGGTTATTTAGCCGGTGAGCAGTTTACCTGCCCCGAATGCGGGGAAGCCACCGAAGTTTACAGCCGTATCACTGGCTATTACCGCCCGGTCCAACATTGGAACGACGGGAAAAGCCAGGAATATAAACAGCGCAAGGAATACGATCCTTCCACTTCTGTCCTCAAGCATGCAGGGGTACTTCATCCGGAAGTACAGCCGAATCCGGTTGAAGAGGACGTTCAGGATGCAAAAATCCTGCTCTTTGCTACCAAAACCTGTCCCAACTGCAAAGTAGCCGTTGCCATGCTGGAAAAAGCAGGGATTGCATTTGAAAAACTTTACGTTGAGGATAACGAAGAGCTGGCCCGCAGTTATCATTTGCGGCAGGCGCCGACACTGATCCTCGATGGTATGCAGGGGGTTGAAAGCTTTGTGTCTGTACCTGAAATCAAAAAATTCATTGCTTCCGCTAAGGTGAACGCACATGCATGACCTGATCATCATTGGTGCAGGCCCAGCGGGTCTGGCTGCGGCAGTATATGCCCGGCGTGCAGGGAAAACAGTAGCTGTACTGGAAAAGGCCAGCTTCGGCGGCCAGATAACCCATTCGCCTAAAATTGAAAATTATCCCGGATTTACGGAAATATCCGGCGCAGAACTTGCCGACCGTATGACAGAACAGGCGCTTTTTCAGGGAGCTGAGATAGAGCTGGAAACTGTTACCGGCATTAAAGCATGTGACGGTATGTATGCAGTCCTCACCGAAGACGGCGAGTATCCCTGCAAAAGCGTAATCATTGCAGCAGGTGCTGAACCGCGACGCCTGGGCCTGCCGCACGAAGACGAATTGACCGGGCGTGGCATTTATTACTGTGCGGTTTGTGACGGCGCTTTCCAACGCGGCCGGACAGTAGGGATTGTCGGCGGCGGCAACAGTGCACTACAGGAGGCGCTGCTTTTAGCCGACATTGTAAAAAAACTTTATGTGATTCAAAACCTTGATTTTTTCACAGGCGAAGAGCAATTGGTGCAGGCATTATGCGCACGGGACAATGTGGAGATTTTGCTTGGTACGGTTGTTGAATCATTGATCGGACAGGAAGAACTGTCTGCTGTACGGGTCCGTTCTAATTCCGGTACAGAAAAAACCATTGACTTGGAAGCACTTTTTGTTGCTATCGGACGTGTACCTGCAAATGAAGCCTTTACCCCTTTTATAGAACTCGATGCCGCAGGTTACATTGATGCTGGCGAAGATTGCATGACAAAGTCCTCGGGGATTTTTGTTGCCGGGGATTGCCGTCGTAAATCTGTACGGCAGCTTGCAACGGCAATTTCGGATGGTGCCGCAGCAGCCCTGGCGGCATGCCGGTATATTGATGCAAAATAATGTTTTTTCTCCTATGCAAACATAAACATGTGGATAAAATCCTTATTTTTGATTCAATTGGATTGAAAAGGCCAATTATCTTAAAATTATATGGACATGCATACAGCAAAACGAGCAAGAAATTTTGATTTCCTTGCTCGTTTTTTATGTTCTAATGAATACAGACGATTCGAACACAACCACGCCTGTTTTCAATCGCTATATAGACCGTTCGATTTTCTAAAAGGTTTTGCTCTAATTAAAATAAACCGAGTCCTATCTCATATATGGGAACATAAGTTATTTTATATTTCTATGTTGCGGTTTACCAGAGCCGGACCGCGGTTCCCTCGGAAAGCGTATCTGTGCTAAGCACAACCGGCGCACCGGGATCTGCGGCAAGAGCTACCCGCTCATCATCCATTTCAAGAATCTGCACATACATGGATTCTACATAATATTCTGTGCCAAACCCCCGTTCCCGTTCGCGCAGCACATGGATATACCCGTTTTGATCCGCAGTAAATTTTACGCATTCGCGCGGCAAAACATTGTTATACTCGCTTCCGCTTACATACGAGACCGTAA